>CACXGJ010000238.1 GCA_902767125.1 uncultured Ruminococcus sp.
GGCAATTCATCCCCGACCTATAGAGGGTGCGGGTGTCCGGTGGACACCTCTGCCAAAGGCAGAAGCACCGACCGAACCGACAGGTGAGACCGGAGTCTTCTTGCCGCATTATGATAAAAAATAAATATCAAAAAAAACTGTACAAATTTTAAAAAAATGTGTATAATATACGATAGATTTGTTTAATGATAAGGAGCGGCTGTATAATGAGAATGTTGGTTGCGGACAGTTCGGAAATAAATAAGTCTATATTATCCGAAATATTTGGCAGGGAATATGAATTTATAGGGACAGAAAGCAGTGAAGAATTTCTGCGACTGCTGATGCACTATAGAAATGATATATCGGTAGTGTTGGTGAATGAGAACATAGCACAGAAGATATCGGTTGAAAGAGCAGAAATGCTTGAGAAATTGAATATTTTCAGGAATACGCCTGTCATACTGATATTGAACAGGGAGCATTCCAATATGAAGAATAGGGTGCATATCCCGTATAGTGATGTGATACATTCTCCTGTCAATCCGAATACTGTGAAAAAACGTGTCGGAAATCTTGTGGAGCTTTTTTCGCATAAGGATGAGCTTGAGCATAAGGTCGAACAGCAGATGAAAAAGATCATGGAACAGAATGAGGCTTTGGAGCTGAAGGAAAAGAAGATAAATACAATAAACAATGATATGCTCGATGTGTTGAGCATGGTGATAGAATATAGGGATGTGGAGTCGGGAAAGCATATCAGAAGGATACAGAAATTTACGGAAAGTGTTTTGAGGGTATTGGCTGTAAAATATCCGAAGTATAATATTGATGAGGAGAAGATAGCTCTGATAACATCGGCATCATCAATGCATGATATAGGAAAGATAGCGATACCCGATGCAATACTGCTGAAGCCCGCAAGACTTACTCCCGATGAATTTCAGGTAATGAAGATGCACACGACAAAGGGCTGTGAGATACTTGAGCAGATAGATGCGGTAGAAAAAAATGATTATTACAAGTATTGTTATGATATATGCCGTTATCACCATGAGAAGTGGGATGGTTTGGGCTATCCCGAAGGACTTGCAGGGGATGAGATACCGATATGGGCACAGGTGGTGTCATTGGCAGACTGTTATGATGCACTGACGAGCAGCAGACCGTATAAAGAAGCCTATTCTCATGAAAAGGCTGTTGAGATGATAAGGGACGGTGCATGTGGAGCATTTTCGGATGAGATAATGGATTGTTTCGGGATGGTGCTGCCGAAATTCAAGGAGTTGTCGATGAGATATGCTGACAGGAATGTGGTGGAGGAGAATACAGCGAGCAAATATGTGCGTGACAATAAAAAAGAGTCGAATGATGATATATATATCAAGATGGACAGGGAAGACCTTATAGGCATGGTAGAGCATCAGAAGGAGCTTTTGAGGGAAACTCATCAAAGGGATGTAGAGGTATTTTATGCAGGGTCGGACTATGTATTTGAATTTGACCTGATGTATGATACAGTGCATGAACGAAAGGGAAGCATAAAGGATATATGCGGATACATACCGAAAAATTATGAGGAATCCATAAAGCTGTTTTCGGAGAACTGTCAGGAAAATTACAAAGGTGAATTTAGCAGAAAATTCAGACTGAAAAATATGGATAAGAGATGTATAGTTTTTGAATGTCCGATGAAGCTGAACAGCGGTAATTATTCAAATATAAGATTTGCAGCGATACCGATATTTGAAGACGGAAAAATAACAAGAGTGTTCATAAGCATAATAGAATTGTATGAAACATTCTTCAATCACATGAACAGCATATCAAAGGATCATGATATTGTAACGGGGCTGTGGAATTTCAGCGGTATAAAGAAAGAGATCGAGGATTATCTTGAAAATACGGGCAAAAGCGGTTATCACCTTATGATACTTGCAGACGGGGATGATTTCAGGAAAATAAACAGTACCACAAGCTATAAGTTCGGTAATGAGATACTTGTGAGCATGGCAAAGGAGCTGAAGAATCAGATACCCGAAAGCTCAATACTTGCAAGAGTGGAGGATGATAATTTCCTTATATTCATCAAAGACTGTCCCGATAAGGATGAATGTCTGCTTATGGTCGAGGATATATACAGGAGCTATCACCGAAAATTTGTTTATAATAATGAGATCACGATAGAAACGACAGCATCTGTAGGAGCAGCAGTATATCCGTTTGACGGAGATGATTTTGGCAGTCTGTTTGCAAATGTATCAAGGACTGTTGAGATGGTCAAGCTGAACGGAAAAAATATGTATATGTTCTATAATTCCAATATGAGAGACAGTTGGGAGATAGATGATGCAAAGAGTGCAGAGCTTTTGAAGAAGGATTCGGAGCTGCAGTCAATGGAGTTTGAGAAGTATATAATACCCGTTATAAATTCCGAAAACGGCAGGATAATTTCCTATGATCTGATAGAGGCTCTTGGAGACACGGAGGAGGATCTTTCATATATATATGAGCTTTATGATGAAAGCGTGGCGATGTTCAGCCTGAACAGTGTCAGAAGACTTATAGCCGAGATATATGTTATGCAGCAGGAGGATATATCTTTGCCGAATATTTCGCTGATAACGGCATTTGGCGGAGATGACTGTGAGAAAGTGGTAGGTGCATTGCAGGATATACTTAAACAATATCCCGTAAAATGTGAGAATATATATATCATGATTTCACAGGATACGCTTGATAAGATATCGGTGAATAAGCTGTCGGCATTTTCAGCGGCAGTCAAAAGTATGGGTTTTGGTCTTGGAATATATAATTTCGGTTCGGAGCATTTCAATATAAAGTGTTTTTCGGAGAGTTTTTTTGACAATATAGTATTTTCGGGCAATTTCATAAAAGATATATCTGACGGTGTATATCCTGTTGATCTGATGGTGTATTTTATAAGCTACTTTGATAAGATAGGAATAAGTGTAGAAATGCCGTCAAATATAGGTGATGAGCTTATAGAGATGATAAAGCAGAAGACCGCTGTATCATTCGGAATACATAAGGGAGATGTCATACCGTTTGACGAGTTCAAAAAGCAGATGAAAATTTCGACAGCAGTGGTTGAATATCCGGTTTTGAGCCATGAGAATACATCACTTGTATTAAGCGAAAAGATATATGATGAAGTGCTTGAGCAGACGAGATCATTTATAATAGAATGGACACCGAGATTCGATAAGATAAAGATATCGGGTTCATTCGGGAAGTTGTACGGATATGAGCCTGATTTTGATAATTTTATGAAGGAATTGAGCGAGAGCAGGTTTCTGCATAATGATGATATAAGGAAATTTTTGGAGAAGATGAATTTAGCCCGTTCAGACAACAGCTATACAGAATCATTTATAAGAGTGTATAATAAAAAGACAGATTCATATTTATGGAATAAAGTGAAATTTGTGGCTATAAGGGATATAGCAAATGTTCCTGTGAAGATAATAGCAGTTTTTGTAGACGTATCGGATGAAAGCGAAACATTTCTTGATGACAGAAGAAAAGACAGAACAGATTTTATAACGAACCTGTATAATAAGAAGGTGACGGAGAATAAAATAAAAAGCTGTCTGTATGAAGATGGAGCATTCACGGGTAATTCGCTTATAATAGCGGAGATAGCCGGATATGACAGGCTTGAGGAAGATCTGGGAACAGTGTTTGCAAATGCGGTGCTTAAAGAAACAGCCGAGAATATCAGGGAATTGTTCAGAGATTCGGATATAATCGGCAGAAACAGCGGAAACAGATTCATGATATTCGTCAAAGGCATGGGATATTGTGACAAGCTCATTGAAAAAGCCGAACAGGTGTGTGCAGTCATCAAAAACAGATATCAGTCGGAAAACGGTGATATAAAGATATACGGAAAAGCAGGAGTAAGTGTTTTTCCACGTGACGGAGAGACGTATGATGAATTGTATTCAAATGCTCTGAAAGCACTGGAGGTATCTGTTCACGGCAAAAAAGATGTGTCCTTTGTATTTGACATAGAATCCAATAAAAAATTACTTCATGATTAAAAAAAATCCCGTTCCCGAAAAAAATTCGGGGACGGATATTTTTTGGATAAAAGGAGAAATATAAGAGTAAAAAAGATGTTTTTATGTCAAAAATAGCATTTGACTGAACAGGCTATATAGAGTATAATAAAAATAGTGTCGGTTTTTGATATTGAACTGACGAAAAAATAAGAATATAGGGAAAGGAACAAAGGAAAATGATACATCTTGAAAATGTTTCAAAGGTGTACCCAAACGGAACGGAAGCACTCAAAAATATAAGCCTTGATATAAATAAAGGAGAGTTTGTTTTTGTGGTGGGGCCGTCGGGAGCAGGCAAGAGTACATTTTTGAAATTGCTGATAAGAGAGGAAAAAGCGAGCTTCGGAAAGATAACAGTAAGCGGCTATGACCTGATGAAGATAAGACACAGAAAAATACCATATCTTCGCAGAAAAATGGGGATAGTATTTCAGGATTTCAGATTGATAGCCAAGATGAATGTCTATGATAATATAGCGTTTGCGATGAGGGTTATAGGCAGTCGTGAAAGGATAATAAAAAAGCGTGTAAAAGAGGTGCTGAAGCAGGTCGGACTTGAGGGCAAGGAAAAGAGAAAACCGGGTGAAATATCAGGAGGAGAGCAGCAGAGAGTCAGCCTTGCAAGAGCATTGGTGAATGATCCCGAAATGATAATAGCGGATGAGCCGACAGGAAATATTGATCCCGAGCTTTCATTTGGGATAATGAAGCTTCTTGTTGATATAAACAGGGCAGGTACAACTGTAATAATAGTTACACATGAGCATGATCTTGTAAAGGAATTTGGCGGAAGGATCATAACAATCGAAGACGGAGAAATAAAAAGTGACGAAAATTATCCTACAAAGTACCATGATAAAAAAGCGGAAACGGAGGAGGATAAGAAATGAAGATTTTTTATTTGATAAAAGAGGGCTTCAGAAATATATGGGCAAACAGGATGATGTCGCTTGCATCAGTCATAGTGCTTGTATCATGCCTTATAATAACAGGTGCGGCATCGCTTATATCTGTCAATGTAACATCACTTATATCAAAAATAGGTGATGATGACCAGATAACAGTGTATCTTGATTATGAAATGAACGATCTTGATTCGATAAAGCTTGGGCAGCAGCTGGGCAGGATAAGTAATATAGACAATTACAGCTTTTATTCAAGGGATGATGCCATACAGAAGTATAAAGAGGTTCTTGGAAATATATATGAAAGTATGCAGGATGACGGAAATCCCTTTGGTAATGCGTATAAGGTAACATTGAAAGATCTGTCGAAGTATAAGCAGACGGTGGATCAGATAAAGAAAATAAAAGGAGTCACGTCAGTGAGTGACAGGAGTGATATAGCAAATAAGCTGACCAAGCTGAATTACTTTGTATTTATAGTGGGATCATGGGTAGTGCTGATACTTGCACTTGTTACACTGTTCATAATATCGAATACGATCAAAATGACAATGTATTCAAGAAGACATGAGATAAGTATAATGAAGTCTGTCGGAGCGACAAATTCCTTTATAAGAGTACCCTTTATAATAGAGGCGATGGTAATAGGGTTGTTGTCGGGAGTCATAGCAGCAGCGGTGATATGTGCGATATATACACCTGTAAGGGAAATGACATCGGGAATAATAGGATTTATAGGAGAGTCTACCTTCACTGTTGAGCAGGTAATGATACCGACCTTTGTGGTAATGTCTGCGATAGGACTTCTTATAGGCATAGTAGGAGGATATATTTCAATAGCGAGATACTTGAGAAAAGAAGGAGGAGATATACTTGACTGGTAAGAGAATGAGAGTTTTTGGGGTGATGGCAGCACTTGCAGTAGCATTCTCGACGGCAACGGTGCATGATACATTTGCATTTGACATTGACGAAAATTCACGTGAAAGGGAACAAATAGCGAATGAGAACTCACAAATGCAGGAAGAAATAATGAATAACCGTCAGGAGCTGAAGGATAAAAGAGTATATAGGAGAGAGCTTCAGAGAGAGATACAGAGTCTTGCCGCAAAAATAAAGGAAAGCAATGAAAAAATATCAGGTCTGAATAAGGATATAAAGGAAAAGCAGACACAGATAGATCAGAAGCTTGAAGGAATAGCTGACAGGCTGGAGCTTTTGAGGACAAGACTCCGTGCAATATATATGGCAGGAGATACATCATCACTTGAGATAATACTTGGAGCAAAGGACTTTTCGGATCTGATAGATAAGTCACAGATGATGAAGAATGTGTCGGACTATGATTCAAGCCTGATAAAAGAGCTTCAGAAAAAGATGGATGTTATAAGTGCGGAGCAAAAGGAACTTAAAAGCAAGAAGTCAGAAGTAGAGAAGGAAAAGAAAAGCCTTGAAGAAAATAAGAAGAAGATGAATGAGCTTTCCGAGGAAAATGAAAAGCTGATAGAGGAGCTGTTGGATGAAAATGAAAAGCTCAATCTTGATATAAAGGCTAATGAAGAAAGGCAGAAGGTACTTGAAGAAGCCCTTGACCAGTATAACAGGGAGATGGCGGATAAGGCAAGACAAGAAAGAATAGCCCAATTGATAGAGCGTCAAAAGCAGAACAGGCTCAATGCACAGAACGATCCGGAGATACTTGTAAAGCCGGAGGGTGATGAATATGTATGGCCGTGTCCGGGATACAGTTATCTTACAGCACTGTTTGCGGAGGAGAGATATTACGGCAGTCACGGTGCAATAGATATAGCCGGAGCAGGCATATACGGTGCAAATGTAATAGCATGTGCTTCGGGTATTGTATTTTCCGTGAATACTACTTGTCCACATGATTACGGTAAGGAAGCAAGCTGTGGGTGTGGAGGCGGTTACGGAAATTATATAATGATAGATCACCTGAACGGAAAAGTATCTATATATGCACATCTTTCCGGACTGATAGTAGATGTCGGAGATGAAGTGCAGGCAGGTCAGGTAATAGGATATGTAGGTACAACAGGCTATTCAACGGGACCGCATCTGCATTTTGAGACACGTTATGATGGAGTAAGATATGATCCGCTTCTTGAATTTGAATAAATAATAAAAGATACCGTCATTCTGAAAAAATGAATGACGGTATTTTGATTTGAGTCAGTTTTGTCTTTTCTTGGTTAATTTTTCCTTTATGCTGTCATTTCCGAAGACGAAAGCCACGGCAAAACCGAGCAGGAGAGTGAATAAAGCGATAACTCCCTGAATGTTGAACTGAAAGGCGGAATTGTTGTATATTGAGAGGAGAGAGCCGAGCATTAAGCCGAGAATAGCGGCAAAGGTCATTTGAGGGAATTTTTTCAGACAAATGTCAATAAGTTTTGCACCGGCCAAAAGTCCGAGAATGATTCCGAGACCGGCAGGAAGAAGGATCATGGCACTGTGAATAAAATCATCAGCAATATGAGATACCGAGCCGAGTACAGTTGTATACAATCCAAGTATCATAAGAATCATTGAACCGCTGACACCGGGGATTATCATACACATAGCCGCAAGAGCCGAGCCGAAGAAAAGATATATCCAGTTAATGAGATCAAGCTGTATTTGAGCTGTGGAGGAATTTTCGGTATTAAAGAAAGAGAGTGCGATCATTATGCCGAAGAAAATAATAAAAGGAATGATGGAATATATGTTAAATTTTTTTTGACCATCTTTTGTCAGCATTACCTTTTTGAAGATCATGGGGACAGTGCCGAGAATAAGACCGATAAAGAAAAAGAAGGTAGGCATAGGAAAGTGTTGCAGGAGATATTCAAGAAGTTTTGCAAATCCGAAAATACCCAAAGCACCGCCGACTGCAACGGGGATAAGAAATAAGAGACTGTCTTTAAAGTGTTTTTTGATGTTGATAACGGAATCAATGAGCTTGTCATAGATGTTGAGTATGACAGCCATAGTACCTCCGCTGACACCGGGAATGATGTTTGCGACACCGATAATACAGCCATAAATGGCATAAATAATAAATTTCATAAAAAAGCTCCTTTTTTACATTTGTTTGCGAACGATCCTGTATTCATCATCAGAACTGTAATAAGGACAATAAGACATAGTGCCTGAAATTAATCCGGCATATTCGTCCTCATCGAGATTCACAAGACATTCATAGTAATCGAAATCTTCATTATAGACATAGTTGGAACAGCTTTCACAGCCCGAAAATCCGTTCATTTTCAAAAATCCTCCTTTCTGCCAAAGAAAATATTAACATATAACAAACGATTTTTCAATATATAATTTTTTTATAATATTTTTTTTGCAAAAAGACTTGAAATTTGCGTTAAATGTTGTTATAATAAACTGTACGCAAGTGAAAAGAGGAGGTGTCAGTATCATGCCGAACATTA
>CACXGJ010000239.1 GCA_902767125.1 uncultured Ruminococcus sp.
ATATTGGCGGATGCCTTTGAAGCTATCATAGCGTCAATATACCTTGACGGCGGAATGGACGAGGCAAGGAGATTTATCTTATCATTCATAGAACCCGAAATAAAAAATCCCAGACCGAGGGCTTTTAAGGATTATAAGACAACTCTCCAGGAGATAATACAGAAAAATCCTGAGGAACACCTTGAATATGTTCTGACAGGCGAACAGGGACCTGACCATGACAAGCACTTTTTCGTAGAAGTCCACCTCAACAGCAATGTTATCGGCAAGGGCGGAGGACGAAGCAAAAAAGAAGCCGAACAGCAGGCTGCAAGAGAAGCATTGGAGTTGATGGGCTATTGAAGCATTCAAATATAGCGATATTTGTACCGCATAACGGATGTCCTCATGCGTGTACTTTCTGCAATCAGCGTGAGATAACAGGGCAGTCATATCAGCCGACTCCACAGGATGTCGAAAATGCCATTCAGATTTCAAGGAGATTCTCCGACACCCAAAATACAGAAATAGCCTTTTTCGGAGGGAGCTTTACAGCTATCCCAAAAGATTATATGCTGTCTCTTTTGGAGGCAGCCTCACCATATGTATTGAGCGGTGAATTTTACGGCATCAGGCTGTCAACAAGACCTGACTGTATCAGCGAGGAAATTCTTGATATTTTAAAGTCTCATGGAGTAACGGCTATTGAACTCGGTACACAGAGTATGTGTGATGAAGTCCTTGCGGCTAATAAGAGAGGTCACACTGTTCAGGACAGCATAGATGCATCCATGCTGATAAAAAAATACGGCTTCTCATTGGGACTTCAGATGATGACGGGCTTGTATAAAAGCAGTGATGAAAGAGATATGTATACAGCCCGAAGGATAGCCGAATTACAGCCCGATACAGTGAGAATTTATCCTACAATAGTAATGCGTGGCACTGAACTGTATGACCTGTACAGAAACGGCTCATATATCCCTCAAACACTTGAAACGGCTGTTCCGCTGTGTGCGGAGCTTCTGCGTTTTTTTGAAGAAAAGGATATCAATGTTATCCGTTTGGGGCTTCACGACAGTGACAGTCTTAAAGAAAATATGGTGGCAGGTGCATATCATCCCGCTTTCAGGGAACTGTGCGAAAGTGAAATGATGTTTGAAAATACAATGAAAATTCTTTCTGATATGAATATCACAAACGGAGATATCATATTTTCAGTCAATCCGAGATCAGTTTCGAGATTTGTCGGACAGAAAAAAAACAATATTCAAAGACTTCAAAAAATGGGCATTACTCCGATAATACATCAGGATATCAGTCTTTCAAAGCTTGAAGTTGCTGTTAACAGAAAATGATGATTTATTAAAATTATAAAAAGGGTGAGTGTGTGAAGCTTAAAGGACTTGAAGTTCAGGGATTTAAAACATTTCCCGATAAAACAAAGCTTGATTTTACAAACGGTATAACAGCAGTTGTAGGACCTAACGGAAGCGGAAAAAGTAATATAAGTGATGCGATAAGATGGGTACTCGGTGAACAGTCTGCAAAGGCTTTGAGATGTTCAAAAATGGAGGATGTCATCTTCAACGGGACTCAACAGCGTAAAAAAACAGGCTATGCACAGGTGACTTTATCAATCGACAATTCCGACAGGTCTTTGCAGTTTGACAGTGATGAGGTCTCGGTGACACGACGCTTCTACCGCTCGGGCAACAGCGAATATCTGATAAACAATACAGCGGTGCGTTTGCAGGATATACATGAGCTTTTCATGGATACAGGTCTCGGACGTGACGGATATTCAATGATAGGTCAGGGCAAGATAGATTCAATCGTTTCTACGAAGGGCGAGGACAGGAGAGAAATTTTTGAGGAAGCGGCAGGGATATCCCGTTTCAGATATAAAAAGGCTGATGCTGAAAAACGCCTTGAAAAAACAGAGGAAAATCTTGTAAGACTTCGTGATATAATGAAAGAGCTTGAGGAAAGAGTTGAGCCGTTGCGTGTACAGTCCGAAAAGGCAAAGGCATATCTTGACTACGCACAGGAAAAACGTGGCCTTGAAATAGCATTGTGGCTGAAAGCTCTGGACAGATCGTCGATTCAGATACGTGAGCAGGAGGATAAGATATCCGTTGCCAAGTCACAGTATAATGACATTGAAAAGTCTCTCGAAAATATACAGACCGAAAGCGAGAATATATTTTCAAAGCAGAATATATGCTCCCAAAAGGCTGATGAGGTCAGAAAGGAGGCTTCGGGATACGAAGCGGAATCCGCTCAAAAAGTTTCAAAAATATCTGTTTTCGAGAATGACCTGCTTCATGATCAAAAAACAGTTGAGCGTATCAAAAATGATATCATTGCAATGAAAACAGCAAGTGATGCCATTGACAGAGAGATAGGCGAAAAACAGGATATCATCGAAAAAAGCAAGTTTAATTTAAAGCTGAAAATGTCAGAGCTTAACAAATATTCCCAACAGGTCGATTCCTTACGGGAAAATGAAAATATATCCTCCCACAGACTTGATGAGATAAACGCTGAAATAGCAAATTTATCTCAAAAATCGGCTGATTTTAAGATAAGCTATATGACAGCCGCTTCATCTATAAATGAGATAACCTCAAGGATGGAGACCGTTGAGAATACAGTCAAGGCTCGTATTTCGCAAAAGGACACTCTTGAAAATATCATAGCTGATGAGCAGGATATGCTTGGTAAATGTACGGAAAATATAAATGGGATTTCCGAGGATATCTCACGCAGGGAAAGAGAATTGAACAAACAAAAGGCTGACTGTGACAGACTGAAAATAAATGCCGACAGGCTCTCACTCGACAGCGAACAGCTTTTCAGAAAAGCCAAAATCCTTGAGGAGCTTGAAAGAAATCTTGAAGGCTTTACTCAAAGTGTAAAGATATTGATGAATGAGTCAAAGAAGGGTACTCTTACAGGCATACACGGTCCTGTGTCAAGAGTTATAAAAACTCCCTCGGAGTACAGTACGGCAATTGAAACAGCACTCGGTGCGGCGGTTCAGAATATAGTTACAACGGATGAAAATTCGGCTAAATCGGCGATAGCCTATCTTAAGAGCATCAACGGAGGTCGTGCGACATTTCTTCCGATGACTGTTATAAAGCCAAGAGAGCTTAATGAGACAG
This sequence comes from uncultured Ruminococcus sp., assembly GCA_902767125.1. GTDB lineage: Bacteria > Bacillota > Clostridia > Oscillospirales > Acutalibacteraceae > UBA1213. Next base: position 3,150 of record CACXGJ010000239.1, read on the forward strand.
GTCTTGAAGGCTGTGACGGATTCATCGGGACAGCATCAAAATTATGCTCCTGTAAGGAGTGTTATAATGACATACTTTCCAATCTTCTCGGAAGAATCGTTATAGCAAGAGATATAGACTGTGCAACGGATATTGCAAGAAAATACTCCTATCGTTTCAAAATAGTTACACTTGACGGTCAGGTAGTGAATGCAGGAGGTTCATTGACAGGTGGTTCGCTTGCAAAAAACACAGGTCTTCTGGGACGTGCATCCGAAATCGAAAAGATACGTTCAGATGCACAGAAAGTCTCTGACAATGCAAATCAAATGAAAGAAAAATATAATTCGGAGATGCAGAGATTTTCCGAAATGTCTGAAAAGGTCAGCGGACTGAAACAAAGGCTTTCAGGTCTGAATGAGGATAAGATAAAAATCACGGCTGAAATAAACAGTCGTCAGAAAGAACTCGAAAATACAGAAAAATCTCTTGATGAGATAATGAATGAACGAAAAAGCTCTGTTTCAAGGCTCGGAGAGCTTACTCAAACAATGAACGATGCCCGTTCCGAATATGAGAGCTATAGTAAAACAACAGAACAAAAACAGAAGATTGCAGATCAGCTTTTGAATGACAGGAATGATTTTATCCAAAAGAGGGAAAAATTGAATGAAAAGCTGCAGGAAATAAAGTTTTCCGTCATCACTCTTGAAAAGGATATATCATCAGCAGAAGCCGATATACAGAATGCAAAGCTCCGTGCAGAAAATTCCGAGGCAAAAATAAAGATTCAGGAATCCGAGATACAGTCCATAGCTCAAAGGAATGAGCAGATCAGGGCTGATATACAGACTCTTAAATCACAGGTAAGTCAGCTTGCAGAAAAAATTGAAGGAACTAAACGAAAGCTCGAAGAACTGAATGAGGAAAAGCTTTCTCTTGAAAATCTTTCAGCAGAGCTGCGTAAGCAGGAAAGGGAAAAGTCCTCCGAAAGAGAAAATATAAACGGAGAGCTTGTACGGCTTGAAGAAAGACGTGCCAATCTTCAGAAGCAGTATGATGAGACGGTAAATAAGCTTTGGGAGGAATATGAGCTTACCAAGCGTGAAGCAGAGAATGTTGCCGTCAGGATAGATGAAATCGGCAAGGCTCAAAGACGTTTAAATGAACTTAAACAAAAAATACGTTCTCTCGGAAATGTCAATGTATCAGCTATTGACGAATATAAGGAAGTCAAAGAAAGATATGAATTTCTAAAAATACAGATAGGCGATGTGGAAAAATCAAAGTCAGAGCTTATAAGACTGATAAATGACCTCACCAAACAAATGCGTGAGATATTCATTGAAAGATTCAATCTTATAAACCGGAATTTTTCCGAAACATTTGTGGAGCTTTTCGGAGGAGGAAAAGCCTCACTGTCACTTGCCGATCCCGAAAATGTCCTGACAACAGGCATTGATATATCCGTTGAGCCTCCGGGGAAGATAGTTTCCCATATTGAATTGCTTTCAGGCGGAGAAAAGGCTCTTGTTGCAATAGCCTTGTATTTTGCTATAATGAAGGTAAGTCCTGCACCGTTCTGTGTAATGGACGAGATAGAAGCGGCACTTGATGATGTAAATGTGTACAGATTTGCGGCATATTTAAGAAAAATGAACGACAATACACAATTCATCTGCATAACTCACAGACGTGGCACTATGGAGGAAGCAGATGTTTTGTACGGTGTCACGATGCAGGACAGGGGCATTTCCAAGCTCCTTGAGCTTCGTGCAAGTGAGGTAGAACAGAAACTTGGAATCAAATGAGGTATGAAAATGAAAAAAGCTAAAATTTCTTCCGCAATATTATTTTTGATAAATGTGCTGGGATTTGCTTTCATAGGATTTTTTTTCGGATATCTTTTTACCTTGGATGTGAGCTTCGGCAAATTTATGACAGATATGCTTTTTGCTGTTATGACAGTGTTTGCGGTGATGTTTGTACATATCATCATACATGAAGCAGGACATTTGATATTCGGCTTGATGACGGGCTATAAATTTGTCTCTTTCAGGATATTTAACATAATGTGGCAGAAGGACAGTGACGGAAAAATACGCTCATATAAGTTCAGCCTTGCAGGTACAGGCGGTCAGTGTATCATGTCACCGCCTGAAATCAAAGACGGAAAAATGCCTTTTTTCCTGTATAATATCGGCGGTGTGGCAATGAATTTTTTTCTGTCTGTGTTGTTCACGGTGATATATTTTATATTCAAAGGAAATGCGTATTTTGACTTTGTGAGCCTTTCATTTATAGTGCTGGGCTTATCGACAGGGTTTGCAAACGGCTTGCCGTTACCCGAAATTACGAATGACGGGAGAAATATCGTTGAACTGTCGAAATCCGAAAAGGCTGTGAAAGCATTTTATATTCAAATGCAGGCTATTGTTATGATACAAAACGGTATACGTATAAAAGATTTTCCGTCTGAATGGTTTGAGATGCCGACTGACGAGGAATTGAAAAATGTCATGTGCTGTATAATGGCAGTTTTTGTATGCGACAGGCTGTTTGACGAGGGGAAATATCCCGAAGCACAATCGGCAATAGACGGTCTTTTGCAGAAGGAAACGGCTGTTGACAACATACACAGACAATTGCTCAAGGTAAATGCGTTGTTCTGTGAGTTGACAGGAGAGAAAAATAAGAGTAAAATTGAAAATTATCTTGATGATGATTTGCGGAACTTTATGAAAGCAATGCAGGATTATCCGAGTGTAATAAGGACACAGTATGCTTATGAAATGCTTTATAGGAACGATATTGAGGCAGCACAAAAACAGTCAGACCTTTTTGAAAGAACAGCTTTGAAATATCCGTATAAAGTGGAGATAAAGGCTGAAAGGGAATGTATGGCACTTGCGACACAGATTTTCGCAAATTGAGGAGAAGTTTATGGATATCCAATTCAGATATGATAAAAAAGTGTTTAACCTAAATGGGCAAGAAGTCCCCCGCCTCTAAAGGCGGTGGGATGAATTGCCCGTCAGCCGCAAGGCTGACCTTTTTATTGACTTACAATTCTGTTTATGCTATATTTGAGATAAAGAGGTGAGCAACATGAACAAAGCCTACAAATTCAGGATATATCCGAATGAAACACAGAGAATA
>CACXGJ010000240.1 GCA_902767125.1 uncultured Ruminococcus sp.
ACAGATGATGGGTGTATCATGGGGTGCTTTGGCAGGTGCTTTCCTTGCACCGTTCATGTATGGTCTTTACATGAAAAAAGTTCCGAAAATTGCCGTTTGGATAAACTTTGTACTCGGAATAGCTATTTCAGGTGCATCATTTGTATGCAATCTTACGGGAGCTAAATTTGACAATGCTGTGCTTGAATACTTCAAATCACCTATCAATGCAGGTATGCTTGCGATGATACTCGGAATAGTTATCACTCCCATAATAACTCTTATTGCACCTGCAAAGGATACTGACAGAGTGGAAAAAATATTCTCCTGCTATGACAAGAAGGTCACTGTATCATATAAGCAGGCTATCGGCAATGATGATATAGTAGAAATTGCAGATGAAGCTCCGGAAAATACAGCTCCAAAGAGAGTTGAAAATAAAACAAAATCTAAAAAAAGGAAATGATAAGACATGATGTTTCAAAAAGACATTGAGACTCTCCCAAGAGAGGAGATTGAGAGGATTCAGCTCGAAAGACTTAAGGAAACAGTCAAATACTGCTACGACAATGTACCGCTGTATCACAAAAGGCTTGATGATGCAGGTGTGGGCGACGGCTCTAAAATAAAGGTTCTTTCGGATATAGAGTACATTCCTTTCACGACTAAAGATGACTTTCGTGACAACTATCCTTTTGGCATGGTGGCAACTCCCATGAAGGATATTGTCCGTATACACGCTTCATCGGGTACAACGGGTAAGCCCACTGTCGGTGTATATACAAAGGAGGATATCAAAATATGGGCTGACTTGGTAGCCCGTGTTGCTGTTGCAGGCGGTGTTACTGCTGATGATATCATCCAGATCAGCTTCGGCTACGGTTTGTTCACGGGTGCCTTGGGACTGCATTACGGCATGGAAAATATCGGTGCGACAGTCATCCCCGCATCTTCGGGAAATACCGAAAAACAGCTTATGATGATGCGTGACTACGGTGTCACAGGTCTTGTTGAAACTCCGTCATATGCCCTGTATCTTTCGGAGGCTGTCAAGGAAGCGGGCTATCCTCTGTCCGATTATTCCTTGAGATTGGGCATACTCGGCTCGGAACCCTGCACACCTGCAATGCGTTCACAGATAGAGAGCAATTTCAATATCCGTGTATCTGACAACTACGGCATGACAGAGCTTGGAGGTCCCGGTGTATCGGGTGACTGTGAAGCAAGAGACGGTATGCACTTTGCGGAGGATCATTTCCTGCCCGAAATCATTGACACCGAAACAGGCAAAAGGCTTGGTGAAGGTGAGGTCGGTGAACTTGTTATCACGACTCTTACAAGACGTGGTATGCCTGTTTTGAGATACAGGACAAAGGATATTACAAAGATAACCTATGAACCTTGCTCATGCGGAAGAACTCATGCGAGAATGGCAAAGACTATGGGCAGAACAGATGATATGCTTATCATCAAGGGTGTAAACGTATTTCCTACACAGATAGAGAACATTCTTATAAATATCAAGGACATTGCACCGCATTATATGCTTGTCATTACAAGAGAGAATTTCAGGGACAGTCTTGAGATAAAGGTGGAACTCGAAAATGTTGAACTGCTTGAGCAGTATCAGAGGTTGAGTGATCTGAAGAAATTCATCGAATCAAAGATGCAGTCAATTTTGGGATTGAGAACAAAAGTAACTCTTGTTGCACCAAAAACAATCGAGCGTTTTCAGGGCAAGGCAAAGAGAATAGTTGATTTGAGAAATCAGTAATAAAAAGGTGGTATTATTAAAATGAAAGAACTTATGATAGGCAATGCAGCCCTTGCAAGAGGTCTTTATGAAGCAGGCTGTTCTGTTATATCGAGTTATCCCGGTACTCCGAGTACAGAGATAACAGAAGAATTTGCAAAATTCAATGACACCTACTGTGAGTGGGCTCCGAATGAGAAGGTCGCTATGGAAACAGCTTTCGGTGCCTCTTTGAGAGGTAAGCGTTCAGCCTGCTGTATGAAGCACGTTGGCTTGAATGTAGCGGCTGACCCGCTGTTTACAATGTCATACACAGGCGTTAATGCAGGTATGGTAATATGTGTAGCTGATGACCCCGGTATGCACTCGTCACAGAATGAACAGGATTCACGTCATTATGCAATAGCCGCAAAAGTTCCCATGCTTGAACCGTCAAATTCACAGGAAGCACTTGATTTTGCCAAAATAGCTTATGAGATTTCCGAACAGTTTGACACTCCTGTATTCATAAAGATGTGTACCCGTGTGGCACATTCACAGAGTATCACCGAAAAGGGCGAAAGAGTTGAAGTTACAAAGGAATATACAAAAAATCCACAGAAATATATCATGGCTCCTGCAAATGCTATAAAGCGTCATCCCTTTGTCGAGGAAAGAACCGCTAAATTGACGGAGTATGCAGAGACCTCTCCTCTCAACAGAGTTGAGGATGGCACGGGCGAATATGATTTCGGTATAATCACTTCATCAACTTCATATCAGTATGTCAAGGAAGTTTTCGGAGATAAAGTCGCTGTACTCAAATTGGGTATGGTAAATCCTCTCCCTGTGAATATGATAAAGGATTTTGCCGCAAAGGTCGGTAAGGTCTATGTAATAGAGGAGCTTGACCCGATTATAGAAACACACTGCAAAAATATCGGTGTAGATGTTGTCGGAAAAGAGAAATTTTCCAACATAGGCGAGTTTTCACAGAAAACTGTCGCAAAAGCATTCGGACTTGCTGACAAGGAAAATGTCTGTCTTGATACAAATGTTCCTGTAAGACCTCCTATGATGTGTTCGGGCTGTCCTCACAGAGGAATTTACTATGTTCTTGCAAAGAATAAGATCACAGTGCTTGGTGACATAGGCTGTTATACACTCGGTTCAATGCCTCCGCTCAATGCCCTTGACATGACACTCTGCATGGGTGCATCCGTATCGGGACTTCACGGATACAATAAAGCAGGCGGTCAAGAAACTGAAAACAAAACTGTCTGTGTAATAGGCGATTCCACTTTCATGCACTCTGGTGTAACAGGCTTGATAAACATAGCTTACAATCAGTCAAATTCAACTGTAATTATTCTTGATAACTCCATTACAGGTATGACAGGTCATCAGCAGAATCCGACAACAGGCTATAATATCAAAGGCGACCCCGCAGGTAAAGTTAATTTGGAGAGCCTTTGCCACTCGGTAGGCATTAATTCCGTAAGAGTTGTAGACCCATATAATTTGGAAGAATGTGAAAGAGTTGTCAAAGAGGAGCTTGCAAAGAATGAGCCGTCTGTAATAATCTCACGCAGACCTTGTGTGCTTCTCAAGTATGTCAAGCCGAAAAAGCCGCTCCGTGTCAATCCCGATAAATGTCGTGGCTGTAAACGCTGCATGAAATTCGGTTGTCCGTCAATTTCCTTCAGGGATAAGCACGCTGTTATCGACAATACATTGTGCATAGGCTGTGGAGTTTGTGCAAGTCTTTGTCCTTTTGACGCATTTGAAAGTGAGGCAGAATAATCATGGCAAGTAAAAATATAATGATAGTAGGCGTAGGCGGTCAGGGTTCTCTGCTCGCTTCAAAGCTCCTCGGAAGACTCCTTGTTGACGAGGGCTTTGACGTTAAAGTAAGTGAAGTACATGGAATGAGTCAGCGTGGAGGTTCTGTCGTGACCTATGTAAAATTCGGTGATAAGGTCTATTCTCCGATAGTCGAAGAAGGTGAAGCCGACTTCATCGTCAGCTTTGAGAAAATCGAGGCTGCAAGATACATCAGGGACTTGAAAAAGGGCGGTACTGTTATAGTCAATACACAGCAGATAGATCCTATGCCTGTTATTATCGGAAATGCAGAATATCCTGCAAATATCCTTGACGAAATGAAAGAAAAGGGTGTTCATGTAGATGACATAGACGCTCTTGCACTTGCATCACAGGCAGGCTCTGCAAAAGCTTGTAATATAGTCCTTATGGGCAGACTTGCAAAATATTTTGATATTCCCCGTGAAAAATGGGAGGCAGCTATCGAAAAGTGCGTTAAACCCGCCTTTATAGAAATAAACAAAAAGGCATTTGAACTTGGCTACAATAACTAATGAAAGAGTGATACGGATGGAAAACAGATATTTTCAGGAAGAATTTGAAACAATGCCCGTTGAGGAAATTAAAAAAATTCAGAATGAAAAGCTCGTAAAACAGGTAAAATATGTGTATGATAATGTCAAGTATTATCGTGATCTGATGGACGAAAAGGGTGTTAAGCCCGAAGATATCAAAAGTACGGCTGATTTGTATAAGCTGCCATTTCTGAAAAAAGACGATTTGCGTGAGGCTTATCCTTACGGACTTCTTGCAACTGATTTGAAAAACTGTGTTCGTATACAGTCAACATCAGGTACAACAGGC
>CACXGJ010000241.1 GCA_902767125.1 uncultured Ruminococcus sp.
ACTGAAAGAATTTTTGGGAAAAGACTATGAAAATCTTATCACGGTAGATATTATATGTCATGGTGTGCCAAGCTGCAAAATGCTGAAAGATTATTTGAAAATTCTCGGTGATAAGCATAAGGGAAGTATCGAAGCCTTTACATTCAGGGACAAATCAATAGGATGGGGAAAAAACGGCAGTGCGGTGATACATGGAAAAAGGATAAGGATATGGGAGAGCAGCTCCTCATATCTGCATTATTTCTCAAAAGGGTGGATAGGCAGGGAAAGCTGTTACAGATGTAAATACACTTCAATGCACAGACCTGCGGATATAACACTGGGCGATTATTGGGGAATAGAAAAACAGCATCCCGAATTGCTCAAACAAAACGGCTGGGATGAGGATAAAGGTATTTCCTGTGTGATCATCAATACTGCCAAAGGAAGCTCGGAATTTGATAAATACAAGTCTTCATTGGATACAGTCGAAACCTCATTCGAGAAGATTGCAGCAAAAAATGCACAGCTTAACAGACCATGCTCGGCAGGTGACAGGAAAAAAATACTTTCTTCGTATGCCGACGGCGGATGGGAAATGGTCGATAAAACATTTAACAAGGATAATATGCTTCACAAGCCGATGAGCTTTTTGAAGCATTTGATTCCCAAAAAAATAAGAAGGTACATAAAAATGAGATAAAAGAAGGGTTAGAAATGATACGTAATGCACATATAAAAAAATTTTTGGTAAACTGCTGTTTTCCGTTGCTGTCGGCTTTAAATAAGACCGTCAAAAAGGATAAAAATGTGATATTTATATATTGTGCAAATAACAGATTGGCAGATAATTCCTATGTATTATACAAGTATCTCATGGATAACGGTTATGATGCAAAGTACAAAATAGTTGTCGGAGGAGCTGAAAATGAAGTTCCCGATGCCGACAGGGCGAGCTTTATCGGCAGAAAAAAATGTATCATGCAGTACATGAAAAGCGGTCATGTTTTTTATTCACAGGGCAAAATCCCTATCAAGCCTTCAAAGAATCAGTGTGTTATCAATATGTGGCATGGCACTCCATTGAAAAAAATCGCAAAATTATCGAATCTAAATAATGGAGAAGAATTTTTCTTTACTTATCTTTGTGCTTCCTCGGAGATGATCAAGCATATCATGGCAAAGGCATTCGGATGTCCCGAGGAGAATGTTTTCATAAACGGTGAGCCGAAGTCGGATCTCCTGTTTCAGCAGAAAGCGGAAAGAAAACGAAAGCTGATAGTATGGACTCCGACCTTCCGACAGTCTGAATTTTTGGGCTACAATAATTCTTCAAATACAGATCTCCTGCCGTTATTTTCAAATGAACAGTGGGATTCTCTCAATAACAAGCTGACTGATCTTGATCTTGATATGATAGTAAAGCTCCATGCAGGTCAGGATCTTCACGGATTTTACTTCAAGGAATTTTCCAATCTCAAGATATATTCCGATAAGGCATTTGCCGGTGACGGCTTGGAGCTGTGGAGCTTATTGTCACAGTCCGATGCACTGATGACGGATTATTCGAGTGTATATCTGAATTATCTGCTTGTGAACAGACCGATATGCTTTGTTGTGCCTGACATGGATGAATATGCGGAATCCAGAGGATTTGTATTTGACGATCCCATCAAGTATATGCCGGGGAAAATAGTAAAGGATGCAGACAGCTTCTTTGAATTTTTGGAGGACTTCAGGAACGGGCATGATGATTTTGAGGAACAGCGTGTACAGGTCAATGATGTTATAAACTATTACAAGGACGGTAATTGCTGCAGGAGAGTTCTTGAAAGATCAGGTATTGTATTATAAGAAACGGATAAAGGCTATGAAAAAGATATTAGTTATAATAACTACAAAATTTGTTCCGTATGGCGGACTGACTACGGTAGCAATGAATTACTATCGTCATATTGATCACAGTAATTTTAAAATGGATTTTGCATCGACAAATAAAGCCCCGGAAATACTTGAGAATGAACTCCAAAAAAACGGTGATTCATATTACAGACTGCCGCCGAGGAAAAAAATAGTAAGGTATTGTACAGAACTGAAAAAATTGTGTGCGGGATATGATGCGGTTCATATCCATGCAAACAGTGCAACAGCGACCTTTGAGCTTTTGGCGGCAAAAAATGCCGGTGTAAGGAAAAGGATAATACATATACATAATACTACTTGTACTCATATGACTGTCCACAGGATACTGAAGCCTGCTTTTGACAGGCTTTACACGAATGCGGTAGCCTGCTCGAAGGCGGCGGGGGAATGGATATTTCCCGAAAATAAGTATATTGTGCTGAACAATGCTATTGATCTTGTTCGGTATGCCTATTCCGAGGACAACAGAGTAAAGATACGCAATGAGCTTGGAATAGGAGATGTCTTCGTTGTCGGTCATGTGGGAAAGATAACAGCTCAAAAAAATCATCAGTTCCTTATCAGATGCTTTGCGGGAGTGCATGATCAGCTCCCCGACAGTAAGCTCCTTCTTGTAGGAGACGGTGATCTCAAGACTGAAACAGAAGAACAGGTCAAAAGACTGAAATTGACAGACAATGTTATTTTTACAGGTATGGTCAATGCATCCGAGAGCTATCTTTCAGCCATGGACTGCTTTGCATTCCCGTCACGCTGGGAGGGACTGCCGCTTTCAGTCATTGAGGCACAGGCTAACGGATTGAAATGTATTGTATCGGATAAGGTTACAGAGGAGGTCAATGTGGCTTCGGAACTGACCTTTCTTCCGATAGAAGAAGAATGTGAAGCAGAATGGGTAAAGCACATTTTATCATCAATGGATTATGACAGGAAAAGCTCAAGCAAGCAAATGATAAGGTCATTGAGAGATAATCATTATGATATTTGTGATAATGCGGAGGCATTGGAAAGAATATATACAGAATAGTGGTGTACTGACTATGAAAAATATAATGTTTGTCTGTTTGGGATTGAATAACGGCGGTGTAGCAAGAGTCATCTCGGTACTGACAGAAGCTTTTGACAAATCGAAATACAAGCTGTTTGTTTTGTCATTGTCCAAGGACGAGGAAACTTACAAGGTGTCACCTGACACTACATTGATCTATCCGTCAAAAAACAGTCTCAAACCGGGACTGAAGCAAATAAACAGGATAATGGAAATAAAAAATGTCATAAAGAAATATGATATTGACGTTGTTCTTTCATTTTCTCATTACAATAATATGTATTCGGTCCTCGCTTCAAGAGGTCTTAAATGCAAGGTGATAGGATCGGAAAGAAATGATCCTGCACAGCTCGACAGCAGAAAATTATTTAACCGTATTCGTATGAAGCTTTACCGAAAGCTTGATGCTCTGGTATGTCAAACCGATGATGCAAAAGCATATTTTCCAGAGGATATACAAAAGAAGTCTGTCGTTATACTGAATCCCATTACCGACAAGCTCCCCGAAGTATACCGTGGGGAGCGTAAGCACAGGGTAGTTTCCTTTTCACGTCTTGAGCCTCAAAAGAATATACCAATGCTGTTGGAAGCATTCAGCATCTTTCATGATACTCACACGGATTACATTCTTGATATCTATGGCAACGGCAGTCAGAGGGAAGAACTTATTGACACGGTAAAAGCAAGGGGCTGGGACGGCTTCATCAATTTTCAGTCATATACAACGGACATTCATAATGCCATAAGGGATGCGTATATGTTTGCATTGTCCTCTGATTACGAAGGTCTTTCAAACTCCATGATCGAAGCAATGGGATGCGGATTGCCGACAATTGTTACGGATTGTCCGTGCGGTGGTGCAAGGATGGTAATTGAAGACGGTGTAAACGGTATACTTGTTCCTGTCGGTGATGTCGAGGCATTGGCACGGGAAATGAGCAGGGTAGCCGATGACAAAGCTCTTGCGGAAAAGCTCATCAGCAACGGTGTGAAGATACGTAAAACATTGGATAAAAGAGTTATCGCTTCACAGTGGGAAAAGGTCATCAATCAAAACTTATGATTTCATGCCAAATCAATGTCAAGCAATGGAGATGGTAATTTATGGTTAATTCCAAATTGACACTGTCAAGAATGATAGAATTTGCAATATACGCATATATGTTTGCATTCATAGTGCTTCCCGGCGGATCGGGAACAACGCCTGTTAAGATTACAAGGGTTATATTGATGGCCTTGTTACTGCTGTATGTTTTTTATGATAAAAAGATCAGACTGCCTTTTTATGTCATGGCATACGTTCTGTTTTTGTTGTATAATGTGATCATGATTGATTTTGCCGACTACAAGAGTTATGCTGTCGATCATACCCTTTCAATTTTGTATGTTATAGCGATCAATGTATTTTTATACCAGTATCTCACAAAGCATAATATCATAAGAAGGATACTTATATGCTTTATAATATTCAGTTTTCTTTCGGCTACTTATGTCTTTGCACGATACGGATTATTGGTATTCATGAACTCCAGAAAAACAGATTTCGGCAGTGCAAACCTGTTGGGATTTTACTGTGCCGTCAGCTTTACTCTGTCGTTTGTCTTTTGCGGGAAATATAAGGGGCTGAAGAAGTATTTTTTTGTTATGATGGCAATCATGAGTCTGATATTTGTCATCCTGTCGGCTTCACGAAAAGCTGTGATATATTTTTCTATACCGATCGTTATCACCTACATACTCAAAAGTAAGAATCCCATACTTATGTTAAGAAATATCGTGATAGGTCTTTCGATATTGTTTGTTATATATCAGGCGATCATGAGGATATCCTTTTTGTATGATATTGTGGGAAGCAGAATAGAAACGATGATCAACGGCTTTTTCGGCGAGGATTCGGACAGCAGTACCGAAACAAGACTCGGACTTATAGAAGCAGGAGTACAATGGTTTAAGGAAAAGCCCGTTTTCGGACATGGTCTGCATAATTTTAAGCCTATCAATATGGCAAGGAGAGATTCCATCTTCTATGCACATAATAATTATATAGAAATGCTGGTAGACTGCGGTATTGTCGGTACGATTATCTATTACATCCCGTATCTTATAATTTTAAAGGATTGTGCTGTTCGGCTGAAGACCAAGCAGACGGATGTTGCAGTCATTTTTGGTCTGATGATCAGCTTCCTGATAGGTGAATACGGCATGGTAACGTATGATCTGGCGATCTATCACTTACTGATATTGCTATTTTACATATTGACAAAACAGCAGTCTGTAATGTCTAAAAATGACAGGAGTGGAGTATAGGTATGTGTTCAAGTATAAGAAAAGGGATTCGGTTTCTTTTGGCGAGAAATTTCTTTATATGGCTTCCCGATGAACCTTATCTGAAATTAAAGTATTGGGCTTGTATAGGCAAAAAGTTGAATTTGAAGAATCCTCAAACCTTTAACGAAAAACTGCAATGGTTAAAGCTGAATGACCGGCAACGGGAATATACCATGATGGTCGATAAATATGAAGCCAAAAAATATGTTTCGGATATCATCGGAGAGGAATATATAATACCTACCCTCGGTGTATGGGACAGGTTCGAGGATATAGATTTTTCAACGCTTCCCGATCAGTTTGTTCTGAAAACAACACATGATTCGGGCGGTGTTGTCATTTGCAGGGACAAGAACAGCTTTGATACGGAAAATGCCCGTAAAATCATCAATAAATCTATGGGCAGGAATTACTTTTATTCGGGACGTGAATGGCCGTATAAAAATGTAGTGCCAAGGATCATAGGCGAAAAATATTTATGCAAGTTGGGTGAAAGCGGTATCGTCGATTACAAGATCATGTGCTTTGGAGGAAAAGCAAAGTGTATATTTGCGTGTACAGGCAGGTATACTCCGTCGGGACTCAAAATAACGGTCTTTGACACCGACTGGAACAGGATACCCTTTGAAAGAGATCATCATCCGTCCGAAAAAAATACGGTATCTCCTCCCGAATCACTGAAGCGGATGATAGAAATATCCGAACGGATATCAAAGGATATCCCGTTTGTCAGGATTGATTTCTATGAGATAGATGGAAGTCCGTATTTTGGGGAGATCACATTTTTCCCTGCATCGGGCTTCGGGAGTTTTTCTCCCGAAGAATGGGACAAAACATTGGGCGACTGGATAAATTTATTTATCGTGAAAGGAAATTTGAGTTGAAAGTAAGTATCGTTACTGTTTATGACAGCATCAACTGCGGAAGCTACTTGCAGGCATATGCTCTGGGAAAGGTCATCGGTGACTTTGGCTGTGATGTTGTATACAACAAGAGAAAAAAAAGCGGTGGGGCATCATCGTCATCAGCCGAACAGTTCAAAAAATTTTTCAGTCTGTGTGCAAAGCGGGGTATTTCAGCAGGTATGATGTATACTAAATCGCTGAAAACATTTAAAAAATCTCAAAAAAAACTGCCAATCTCCGATTCGGTCAATGATATAGATTGCTTTGTTCTCGGAAGTGATACCATCTGGAATCTTGACAGCAATTATTTCAGGCTTCATTCGGGTACATACTGGGGAATTGATTTTTTTCCGAAAAAGGTTATCTCTTATGCTGCATCGGCTGCGAATACAAAGGCTGATAAGGTGACAGAGGAGCTTCATGATGCAGTCGGAAAAATGTATGCGGTTTCCGTCAGGGACAGTCATACATACAGCCTGATCGAACATGACAATCCCAAGGGAATTTCATTTGTTTGTGATCCGACACTTTTGCTTCAAAAAGAGGATTATCTTCAGCTTGCATCAGTGCCTGTTAAAAAAGGATTTGTTTTTTTGTATGTGTTCAAGGAGCTGTCCAAAGAGCAGATGACGGCATTGAAGGAGTTTTGCAAAGAAAGAAATCTTCGTATCGTGAAAGGCACGAGCTTCTATAGGCCTTCCTATTGCGATGAGGTCGTTATGGCAGAGCCTGTTACTTTTTTGTCTCATATGCTTGAGGCAGACTATATAATTACCGATACATTCCACGGGGCAGTATTTTCTGTCAATTTCAATAAGCGTTTTATTTCACTGGACAGGGGTAAAAACAAGGTCAGGGAATTTCTTTCGGGTGTCGGTCTGGAAAGCAGGCTTATCGGTGAAGACGGTAATATATCGGATACTCTTGCCAAAGATATTGACTATTCTTCGGCAAATCGGAAAATAAAAATGCTTCGTGATGAATCACTTTATTTTCTCAAGTCGAATATTGTGGGAGGATATGATGAAAGTATTAAATGATGTCAGTTTAGCCAAAAAAACAACCTTCAAGGTCGGAGGAAAGGCTGTAAATTATTACATACCCGAAAATACTGATGATGTCCGTAGGCTGATCTCCGACCTTAAGGATCGGGAATATTATATCCTGTCGGGCGGATCAAATCTTCTTATCAATGACAAACGGTCATATGAACATATTATTTTCTGCGGTGAATTTGACAGGGAAATGACACATCTCGGTGACGGACGTTTTTATATCGGTGCTTCAAATCGTATACAGAGAGTCATTTCTTTTGTGAATGAAAACGGCTTTGGGGGATTTGAGGAGCTTATATGCCTTCCTGCAATGTTTGGCGGAAATATCTATATGAATGCAGGAATCGGCGGTAAGAACAAAGAGAAATTTAATATAGGTGACTTTATAATAAAAGTAAAATGTATGGACAGGTCTAACGGTGATATCGTTTGGATATCCAAAGAGGATTGCAAATTCGGATACAGATATTCCATATTCAAGGAAAATAATTATATTATTCTCGGAGCTGAAATACAACTTTCACCACAGTCTCCCGATGTATCGAAGAATAATATAGCTAAACGCAGAGAATTTTGCAAGAGCCATCAGGAATGGGGAAAGGGCTGTTTCGGATCATGCTTTTCAACTAAAAACTGGAAGATTCTGAATATGACAAGAAAGCTTTCAAAATTCAAGGGCGGAGTATATCAGTCCCATCTGAACAGTAATTGGCTGGTCAATGACGGAAGCGGTACATTTGATGATGCAATGAAGATAATCGACAGAATTACCTTTCTTCATAAATTGTTTCATGCTTCAATTGAACCTGAAGTGATCATCTGGAAATAAGTAAAAGCGATCGCTGAATAATCGTTCGGAAAATAATTATCAGAGAGGCTTTTAACAGTTAAAACTATAAAAATATGTTGACTTTTATAATTTTTAAACAGAAAGAGAGGTGAAAACCGTTATTGAAAAAT
>CACXGJ010000242.1 GCA_902767125.1 uncultured Ruminococcus sp.
TGAGCCATAGCCTTTATTTCGGGTACTGTGCATAGATCGTCAAAAAAAGCATAACATTCATCTATATTTTTAAGAGTCAGTATTGCTTTGAACAGTTCATCTGTATTTTCATTCTTTATTTTCGGATTCATCACTGTCACCGTCCGTTCTTTTCAATTTTATTGCAATAAAATTTTATCACACAAAAGCATAAAAGTAAATAGCTAATTTTTTATTTTACAAGAATTATTTACCACTGCAAATTTGTAATATATTTAAAAAATCCGTCAATAATATTATCACAGACAGTTAAACAAAAAAATTCATTTGCAGTAAGGACATGATATATTCACAGCGTACAGGATATGCAGTGCGTTGAAATACAATATCATCTCCGCACTGCATATCCGAAAAAAATTATCTGTCTGTTAATATTGAAAAATCAAAAGGAGATAAAAAATCATGTCTAATAACTCTAACTCAATCAATGTACCCGAAGCAAGACAGGCTATGGAACAGTTCAAAATGGAATGTGCAAATGAAGTAGGCGTTAACCTCAAGCAGGGCTATAACGGCGATCTCACAAGCCGTCAGGCAGGTGCGGTAGGCGGTCAGATGGTCAAGAAAATGATCGAAGCTTACGAAAGAAGTATGTAATTCAATTATCAGTTAGCAATGATTGATATCGGAAAGATAATTTCCGATACGAAAGCTGATTGACTGATGTAAAAAAGCCGGCTTCCAACAGGAAGTCGGTTTTTGTTTTTTGTGTGAAAATATGATAAAATAGTGTAACCGATACACCGGAAAAGTTGCTTATACAAGTGAAAGGAGTGTTAAATATGAATGACGAAAAAATTATAGCATTATACTGGAAACGTGATGAAATGGCTATCAAAGAAACTTCAAGAAAATATGGAAAAAAACTTAAAGCTGTTTCAATGAATATCGTTCAGAATATAACTACCGCCGAAGAATGTGAAAATGATACTTACCTTGAAGCGTGGGATTCAATGCCTCCGCATGAACCGCACAATTATCTTTTTGCATTTCTTGCAAGGATAATCCGCCATATCTCTCTGAACAGGTGCAAAGAACAAAATGCTTTAAAAAGAAATGCCTTTTTATGTGAATTGAATAATGAGCTTGAAGAATGTATCCCATCGCCTGACGATGACATAAATGCCAAGATAGATGAGATAACTCTCAAAAATGCCATAAATAATTTTCTTGCATCTATCACCGAAGAAAAAAGATATATTTTTATCAGGCGATATTGGTATATGGATTCGATAAAGGATATTGCAAAAAGATTTTCCATTTCCGAAAGCAACGCAAAAACTACTTTATTCCGCATACGAAGTCAAATGAAAGAATATCTCGTGAAAGAAGGTTATGATATATGAGAGGAAAAGACCTGCTTGAAAAACTTGAACTTGTTGACAGCGAATACATACAAGCCGCTTCAATTCCTTTGAGGAAAAAGAAAAAAAGGATCATGTCAAAAATTGCCGCTGCTATCGTTATTTTTTTAGGTATCTCTATTATTATCCGAATGAATTATACTAACATAAATATCTCAACATCTCCGAATACATCGGACAAGTACAGTTCTTTGACCGATATGCTCAACTATCTCGGTGCAAATGACAAACATAAACAAACCAGAGGTGTAAAATCTATATCAACAAATATAAACGGTGCCGATGAAATGCACATCAGTGTCATGTACAAAGACTGTATCTATCATTTCAATTCCTATATCGACAAATATTCAAGCGGTATACAGGTTTTCAGCCTTAAAGAAAACAAACTTCTAAAAAATGTCAATACAATTTCTTCTCAAACTACTTTAAAAGAATTGGACATTCATCCTGATAATTACGGTATGTTCATATATCAAAATAACCTGATACTTCTTCGGTCTGTCGGTTCATATGATGACTTGAAAACATCAGTAAATATATACAGCCTTGACGATCCCGAAACCCCTCAAATCAAGCGTGAGTATCTGCAAAGCGGTCAGCTTGAGACAGCTTTTATATCTGACAATAAACTGTACTTGTTCACCTCTGATGGTATGTGTGCCTGCGGATTCTCTGAAAAATCCGATACTGATGATTACAAGCCTTATCTTACTTTTGATGAAAAGGAAATAAAATGGAACGACAATGAAATAAATATTCTCGGCGAACCCAAAAGAGTCTTTTACAGTGCAGTTTCCGTGATGGACTTGCAGAACAATGAAATTTCAGAAAAAAAGGCTTTTTACGGTGATATTCAGGAAATATTCTTTGATGAAAATACCATATCATTTTATATCAAAGATTCTTTGGACGACTTCGATAAGCCCGATATATATATTTTTGATATGTCGGATAATTTCTCCTGTATTTCAAAGATAAATATAGATAAATCAGGTGTCACAAATATCCTTGACATCAAAAAATCAGGTGATAATTATAATATCATTTGTCAGCATTACAGCGGAATAATGTATTATTGGAGTTCCGAGATACTTGCCATATCTGCTGATACCAAAAACAATAAATTGAATTATCAAACTTTCAAACCGGACAGTGCCAATGCCGTGATAGATGATATTGTATGGGATGACGGGAAGGCAATTATCACTGTCAGCCAATCTTCTACAGCCAAATTTGTTATTGCAAAATTCGATAACGGAAGGGTATCTTTCAAAAATACATCATTGTGGGTTGACAGAGTGGCAGGCATTGACGGACATGAATATTTCAATTCTCCGTTCCGCTCGATAAAGTCAATGATACCGATAGGCAACAACTTATATCTTCGTTATAACAGAAAGCCTGACGGGTTTGATATCATAGATTTTTCGGATGAGCCGAAATATGTATATAAATCACAGGGAGAACTTCCCTCGGACTGCCGTTTCAATTACAGATACACATGGTATGAAAACGAACTTCTCCATACTGTCGCAATTATTCCCGACAACAGCAAGGGCAGTAACGGCAAAACACTATCCGAAGTTTATGTATATTCCGTTGATACTCAAAGTGCTTCTCCGTTCACACTCATTGAAAAATCATCTCCTATCAAAAGAAACGGGAAACTTAATGGTATTTTTCACGGTGATTTAACGATATTCCAATATAACGGCAAACAATTGTACATCAACAATGAAACCCATTCTCTTGAAATACTTGAATAAATCAACAAAGCCGACTTCTTTTTTTGGAAGTCGGCTTTGAATTTTTTTGAATTTTTAGAGCATAGCTGAAAGACGGTTGTTTACTTCAACAAGGAAAGTTTCTGTATCAACCTTTGTTTTGTTTTCGAGAGATGAAAGCAAAGCAAGATCACCTGTCATGATGCCGTCTTCGATGGTTGTAAGAGTAGCTTTTTCGAGCTTGTCGGCGAAGTCGCAAAGTTCGGGGATATTGTCAAGCTCTCCACGCTTTCTCAAAGCACCGCTCCATGCAAAGAGAGTTGCAACAGAGTTTGTGGATGTAGTTTCACCCTTGAGATACTTGTAATAGTGACGCTGAACAGTGCCGTGAGCGGCTTCATATTCATAGATGCCGTCGGGTGATACAAGTACAGAGGTCATCA
>CACXGJ010000243.1 GCA_902767125.1 uncultured Ruminococcus sp.
CATCTTCCTTGAATCCCTTTTCTTTGAGATGGTGCAAAAGCTCAAATCTTGACTGCGGTGAATATCCCAGACCGAAATGCCTTATTACAGTATCGGTCAGTCCCCTGTTATACAGATATTGCAAAGCCCTTTTACCCTGCTGCGAATACAACTGCTGATTATAAAACTTCGCTGCCTCACGGTTAGCCTCATATATCCTGTTTTTGAGTCTTGACAATCCCTCATCCTTTGAGCTGCTTTCGGGTATCTCAAGACCTGCCCTTTGTGCAAGGAGCTTTATCGCTTCAAGATATTCGATATTCTCTATACGCATTATAAATGTAATGACATCACCGCTCGCCTTACATCCGAAGCAATGAAACATATTCTTTTCGGGCGAAACACTGAATGACGGTGTATCTTCATTATGGAACGGACAAAGCCCCTGCATATTTCTGCCCGCTCTTTTCAGATGGACATAGCCCGATATCACATCAACTATATCTGTTCTGCTTTTCAGCTCTTGCTTGAACTCCTCGGATATAAACATAAAGCTTTCCTTTCCTAAATATTAACATTCCACGAATGAGGTACAAAAATACTGTTGAATATCTCTATCGCATATTTATCGGTCATCCCTGAAATATAATCGCACACTGCCCTCTCCACAGATTCATTTTTTATGATCCTGCCGTATTCCTCGGGCATTTTATCGGGATTTCTCCTGAAATAATGATAAAGCCTCGAAATAAATTCAGGTACTTTCTGTACCTCATTCTTCTCATGCCCTTTCAGATAGACCTCATCAAACATAAATTTATGAAGCCTGTCAAATGCACCCTGTACCTCCACGTCCATATGCAGATCTCCACCTGCAGTATTCTCAATAAGCGAAGTCACAAGAGTATTTATTCTCTGTGAATGCTCATGCCCCAGCACATCAAGTATATCCTTCGGGATATCGGTCATATTCATAACTCCCGCACGAACTGCATCATCTATATCATGATTTATGTATGCTATCCTGTCAGCTATCCTGACTATCCTGCCCTCGACCGTTTCAGCCTCTACTCCTCGTGTATGACGAAGTATGCCGTTTCTGGTCTCATACGTCAGATTCAGATTCTCAAGCACATCAGCAACTCTCAAGCTCTGTTCATAATGTCTGAAGCCCTGTGAGAATATATTGTTCAATGCACTTTCTCCGGCATGACCGAATGGGGTATGTCCCAGGTCATGCCCCAATGCAACTGCCTCTGTCAAGTCCTCATTCATTCTCAATGCCCTTGCAACAGTCCTTGCAATTTGCGACACCTCAAGGGTATGTGTAAGACGAGTCCTGTAATGATCACCTACGGGGGATAAAAACACCTGTGTCTTGTGCTTCAGTCTTCTGAATGCCTTGCAGTGGATTATCCTGTCCCTGTCACGCTGAAAATCCGTCCTTATCGAACATTTTTCTTCATGCTGAAGCCTGCCCCTTGAATCTGCCGAAAGACACGCATATTCAGAAAGTATACTTTTTTCAATCTTTTCGCTTTGTTCTCGCACATTCATATATCAAAACACCGTCCTCCCACAAAAAAATTATCTTACATAAATTATATACGCAAAAACTCCTCATATACCTTTAAAATTTTTTATAATTTTCCTCCGACCACAAAGACAAAGTTACCTTCGGCATCACAAGCAATGTATAAAAACAGACATTTCACAAATAATAAATATGAGGTGAAACACATGGCAAAACAAGGAATGAAACGTCCCGATACAAAAAACGGAAAAAATAAAAATGCACAGGCTCCTGTTCCGGAGATTCAAGGAAAGGCTAAACACGGTAAAAAGTCAGTTCATCCCATTATTACCGAAAATCCGGCACCATCACAGAAGGTATATCATACAACACCCTATAAACACGAAAAACCAATATCACATGCTTATAAGGAAATTGATAATGACCTTGCGAGGGATAATATGGAAAATGATATACCCGAAGCGGATTTGCAGGATTTATGATGGAAATACTCAAGGTCATTTTTGCATCTCTATTCTCGGCGGCAATACTGTTTTTTATAGCCAAGCTGATCGGGCATAAGCAAGTCGCACAGCTTGAATTTTTCGACTATATCACCGGAATCACCATCGGCTCCATCGCTGCAGAGCTTGCTACTACACTGGATGATCCTTGGTGGAAACCGACAATAGCCATGATCGTATTCGGAATGATAACAGTTGCTTTGAGCATTGTTACAAGAAGGTTCCCCAGAAGCAGAAAATTCGTAAACGGTACACCTACAATTGTAATGAATGACGGTAAGCTGTACCGTGACAATATGAAAAAGGCAAAGCTGGAATTGAGCGAATTTCTCCTGCTGTGCAGACAGGAGGGCTACTTCAATTTGAATGATATCCAAACTGCTGTCTTTGAATATAATGGTATGCTCTCAATCTTGCCTGTCGGTACAAAACGTCCGCTTAATCCCGAAGATTTGAAAATCATCACAAAGCCCGAGCATATCGGCACGGAAATTATTATGGATGGCAGAATCATGAATGATAACCTAAAGAGAAAAGGTCTCAATGACGAATGGCTAAAAAAAGAAATGAAAAAACAAGGCTATAAATCACCAAAAGAGATTTTTCTCGGTATATGCTATGATGAGAACAATCTCACACTGTTTCCTGTAAAAAATTTAAGTGAATAACAACAATCTCCAAACTTTTATTTGCACCTATATATTCCGACAGGCAGACATTCATTTAAGAATGTCTGCCTGTTTTCATGCAAATATTTTTATGGCGGCGATACCAAATTTTCTGTTATTTCCAAGGCTGTACTGCCATATTCTCTTTGCGGATAGAAATGCCTGTTAAACTCTGCAATCATCATTTCACATTGAAATTCATCCAGACGCACATCAATAGTTTCTGTTTTTCCGTCAGAGGTCTTATATATCAGACTGACATAATATCTGTATTCCTGACCGGAATAAGTGCTGTTTTCATATTTCTTTACACGTACCATTTTTCTTGTC
>CACXGJ010000244.1 GCA_902767125.1 uncultured Ruminococcus sp.
CCGGTGTGTCGGAATTGGCAGACGATGCAGACTCAAAATCTGTTGCTCGCAAGGGCGTGTGGGTTCGAGTCCCACCACCGGCATTAAAAAAAGACATCTCTGAATCAAGTTCGGAGATGTCTTTTTATTTACTCTGTTTTCAGTTTCAAATTATTTATTTCATCTTTGTCGCACTTCAAAGCATATATTCCGCATACAAAATATCCTATTGCAACAGCAACTATCACCCACAGCAACGGACTATTAAGACTATAAATAATATATCTTCCCCAAAAAGCAAAAATAAATCCGACAATACATACAGATTTTACAATAGCCAAAAATCCGACTGCTTTCAGCCTGCAAAGAAAATCACACACACCAAAAGCAATGCCCGACAATCCCGACACTAAAATCATAAAATCTACCATTCTTCTTTGAACAGGCGATGCGTAAAATGAAGATGGCAGACTATCGCTTTCACGAGGAACAAATGCTCCGCTCATTATCAGCCATATCAGCAAAAATCCCCCAACTGCAATATTCACTACTGCCATAAACCTCAAGAAATTATAAAATTTACTGTGGTTTTTCATGCTTATCGTCCTTTTACTTCAATTATAGTTTTTGCAGGCAGGCATACAATAGTTTCATATTCTTTTGATATTCTGCCCTTATTGACACATATTTTATCGGGACATTCCGAACTCTCAACATAAACACTGCCGTTATTTACGATAACTATCAGCTTTATATTATTCTTGCCCTGTACGGTTATCTTTGTATCTTTGTTTAAATCAAGTGTCTGAACAACTTCATTTGCAACACGTATTTCGGCGATATTTCCCGAAACTGCGGCTTTGTTCTGCCAAAATATCCATACAAGGCATATTATAATAATTATTGCGATTATGACTGTACCTGTATATTTCTTCATCTTTTTATAACTTCATATTTAAGGTCATCTTCCATTGTGATATTTTTGGTCAGACCATCCGTAACATATATTTTTTCCATATCCTTTGTAACAAGAACTGCATCTATTTCTTTATGCTTTTTGCAGAAATCTATTGCCTTTTCCGTACCCATAACGAATAATGCCGTTGAAAGTGCATCACAGTCAAGTCCGCTGCTGCCTATAACAGTTGCGGAGATGATTCCGTTATCAGCAGGATAACCTGTTTTCGGATCAATTATATGCCAGTATTTTTTGCCGTCAGCTTCAAAAAATCTCTCGTAATTTCCGGAGGTGATGACAGCCTGATTCTCGACAGAAACAGAACATATAACTTTATCGGTGTCAAGCGGATTTTGAATACCGACCTTCCATTTGGAATTGTCGGGCTTTCTGCCGAGTGCATAGACATTTCCTCCAAGATTTATAAGAGCGGAATCAATGCCGTTTTCATCAAGTATCTGAACGACTGCATCCGTTGCATAGCCCTTTGCCACTGAACCCAAATCTATTTCAAACTGTGTCGGGAGAGTGACTATATTTCCGTTCAGGATTATCCTGTCATAGCCGACATTCCCCAAATGCCAGTCTATCAGCCATTGTTCGGGAATCTTATATGACGGCTCATTATCACTGTCACCTGTTGTGAAGCCCCATTCCCGTACAAGCGGATATACCGTTATATCCAAAGCCCCGTCAGTCATATCACCAATCTCAATAGCCTTTGCAATAGCCGTTCTTGTGCTTACGTTCACGGTGACGGGATTACCGCTTGTGGCATTTATCTTTGATATATCGCTGTCACGGAGCTTCACGCTGAAAAGGGATTCAAGTCGCTGAATCTCCGTTTCAGCTTGTTCAAGAGCCTTTTTGGCATTAGTTCCGTATGCTTTAAGCACCATATACGTATCCATTGCGAAAACATCACGGCTTTCAGGTTCGGGGAGCTTACTTTCCTCTTTTTTTGATTCCTCGCTGACCTGTGACTGAACAGACACATCCGCCTTACTTGTCTTATCATTATTCTGACCGGCGGAACATCCGCACAATAACATTCCCAATACAACAGCCAATGCAATACCTTTTTTCAATTTATGTCAACCCTTTCCGTTATTACAATAACAAAATTATATCAGCTATCGCACAGATTTGTCAATCACAAATTATCGAATAAAAAGCGGATAATACTCTCTCAAATCAAAGAGAGTATTATCCGCTTTTTGTTGTCCCCTATGGGGAATGTTAATTTTACATCATATAAGGCGAATATGATTATTCCTCAAATAGATATTTCGTCCCCTACGGGGTTGAGTTGCGACTTCAGGACATTACAGATAAGAATGGATATTATGTTTCGTCCCCTACGGGGTGTGCGAGTTGCAACCTTCTTCGTATCTGTGCTTTTTCTCGGATTCTTGAAGGTCGTTTTCATATTGTTCAAGAAGTTTCTTTTCATTTTCGGTAAGTTTAATGCCCTCTCTCGGATAAACCTTTCCTCCCGGTGCAATATGAAACTTTCCTATCAATTCTCTTGGTGGAAATATCAATGACATTCAAATACCCCACTTTCTTTTTAATAATCGTTTTACTTAATTTGCTAAAACATTATCGTTATCATCACGTTTCGTCCCCTACGGGGTGTGCGAGTTGCAACCAAGGGAAAGACGTTCCTCTTGAAGTTATTGAAGTTTCGTCCCCTACGGGGTGTGCGAGTTGCAACGTTGATGGCGAGACATCATTGCTTATGTTGGATGATAGTTTCGTCCCCTCTGGGGAGCGTAAGTTGCAACTGGTTATATCAATTTTTCAGATATGTGTAATGCTGTTTCGTCCCCTATGGGGCGTGTGAGTGTTTTCGGTCATTCATCACAGTTTTATTATAACAACAATGAGAATTTTTGTCAATACTTTTTCGACAAATATTATATCAACTGTTGCAGTGCCTTGTAAATTTATTTCTATCACGGAAATGCCAATTCCAAAAAATAACACGCTCCAACCATTAATGACATCAGTATCACAAAACTTATGATTCCTGTAACGATAAGCAACAGCCTGTCAATTATTTTCTTTTTGATAATTATTCACTCCTCAAAAAAATTTTTTCTTGAAAAAAGGCGAATTATACTGTATAATTTTGTCATATACGGTTTAAGGCGGTATTTTGTATGAGGAAATTTTTTGTATATTTGCTGATTATTTTGATTTTTGTAACTATATTTCCGATTTTTGATATAAATGCAGATGCAGCAACTCAATGTGACTTGAATCATCTCATGGAGATGTTCCCTGACGAAAAATACTGGAATCATGTTGGTTCTTATGAAAATAATCC
>CACXGJ010000245.1 GCA_902767125.1 uncultured Ruminococcus sp.
GAAATTTCTCCCTTCATTGTTCTGAAAACATCGCCTTTTATACCGACAATATCACCTATATCCATTTTTTTAAAGAGCTTGTATTCATCTTCACCTACATTATCTCTTGCAACATATGCCTGTATTGTTCCCTGCAGGTCCTGAATGTGACAGAAGGATGCCTTTCCCATAACACGCTTTGACATCATACGTCCTGCAATCGAAACAGCCTTACCCTCCAATTCATCAAAATTATCTTTGATTTCCTTGCTGTGATGTGTCACATCATACTTCATTATCTGAAAAGGATCATTTCCTGCCGCCTGCAATTCAGCCAGCTTATCCCGTCTTACTTTTAAAAGCTCATTAACATTCTGCTGTTCTGCCATTTTTCTTATATTCCTTTCATCAAAAATCACTTTGATATTTCAAGTATCTCAAATTTAACTGTGCCATCAGGAGTATTTACTTCGACAACATCACCGACCTTGTGTCCTATTAAAGCTGAACCGACAGGTGATTCATCAGAGAGTTTGCCGTTGAACGGATCAGCTTCACCGGAGCCTATTATCTGATATGTTATATCCTCGTCAAACTCGAAGTCATGGACAATTACCGTTGAACCGATATGAACGTGTTCATTTGTAAGCTCATTTTCATCAATAAGCTTGGCATTTTTCAGTATAGCCTCTATTTCAGCGATCCTTGCTTCGATCATAGCCTGTTCGTTTTTGGCTTCATCATATTCGCTGTTTTCAGAGAGGTCACCGAATGAGCGGGCAACTTTTATTTTTTCGGCAATTTCTTTTCTGTCGACCGTTTTAAGATGTTCAAGTTCCTTTTCGTAATTCTGCAAACCGTCTTGAGTAAGCATAATAGTCTGTTGTTTTGCCATATACAAAAACCACCTTTTTATAATTTGATAATTTATATTATAGTAAAGTAAACATTTTATGTCAAGAAAAACCCTCAAATTTTCCTGTAAACGCAACAAAAACCCAAAGCACATAAACTTCGGGCTTTCATTGCAGAAAGGAGGAAAACATGAACAAAAAAATCCATTTTCATTTATTTAGAAAAACAGGAAACCCTTCTTCTTTTCATAAGGTTCAGAATCGTAAGAAGTGAGTTTGTAGCCTGTTTGTTCAACGATTTTTCTTATCTCATCTTCAGGAATATCAGCTTCAGAGATAATTTCAGCGGAGTTTGTCTTATGCGATGCACTGACCTTTGTAACCTTGAGATTATTTTTGATAGCCTCATCCATACGGGCTTCGCATTTTCCGCACATCATGCCATCAATACCGACAGTTATCCTGACCATTCACAAACACCTCATTATTCAAATATAATTTACATATTATAGTTTAACCTATTATTTACTTTTTGTCAAATAAAATTTTTATTGAAATTTCTATACATATTGTCGAACAATTAATTGTACATAATAACAAAAATTGCATTTTATTTCGATATTATAATTCCTTTAAAGAACAAAATCTCATATATTTTAATGTATAATGTAGCTTGAATATATAATTGTGCATTTAAAGGGTGTGTTCTGATTTGTTAAAGATAGGTCTTGACATCGGCTCAACTACTGTAAAATGTGTTGTGCTTGACGGCGATAACAATATAATCTACAAAACTTATGAAAGGCATTATTCCCAGATAACCGAAAAAATATCCGAGCTTCTGCGAAAGGTCAAAGAACAGGTAAATAATGCGGATGATGCTGTAATAGCCATGTCAGGCTCGGCAGGAATGGGTATAGCCGATGCCTGCCGCATAGACTTCATACAGGAGGTCTATGCAACAAGGGTAGCTGTCAATACATTTATCCCTGATACCGATGTTGTAATAGAATTGGGCGGAGAGGATGCCAAAATATTATTCCTGTCAGGCGGAATGGAGGTAAGAATGAACGGCTCATGTGCAGGAGGTACAGGAGCTTTCATCGACCAAATGGCAACACTTCTCAATGTCCCGATAGAAAAGCTAAATGAACTTTCAGAACAGCACGAAAAAATATATACCATCGCCTCAAGGTGCGGAGTTTTCGCCAAGACCGATATACAGCCCTTATTGAATCAGGGTGCAAAAAAAACAGATATAGCTGCAAGTATATTCATGGCAGTCGTCAATCAGACAATCGCAGGACTTGCCCAAGGACGTGAAATAAAGGGAAATATCGTATATCTGGGAGGTCCTCTGACATTTATACCTCAATTGAGAGCAGGCTTTGACAAGGCTCTTAAAACAAAGGGAACCTGTCCCGAAAACTCGCTTTATTATGTTGCATTGGGTGCAGCACTCTGTGCAGAAAAAAGTGCAGATATCAATGATGCAATACAAAAAATCCAGGTATACAGGGGTACGGGAAACTTTGCCTTCAATAAGCCCCTTTTCCGAACTCAAAAGGAGCTTGATGAATTTAAGGAAAGACATTCAAAAGCAACTGTCAAAAAGGGCGATCTGAAGAACTTCAAGGGAAAAGTATTTTTGGGGATAGATGCAGGCTCAACGACTGTAAAAGCTGTTGCAATATCCGAGGACAACACGCTTTTATATTCCGAATATCTGTCGAACAGCGGAAATCCTGTTCCCATCGTTAAGGATTTCCTTACACATATATATGAAATAAATCCCGATGTGGATATCGTTTCAACAGCCGTAACAGGATACGGTGAGGAAATTATCAAAAATGCCTTTGCGATAGACTATGGTATTGTAGAAACTGTTGCACATCTCACAGCAGCCAAGAGCTTCATGCCCGATGTTGAATTTGTCATAGACATCGGCGGCCAGGATATAAAATGCTTCAAGATACGGGGCGGTATCATTGACAATATATTCCTTAACGAAGCCTGCTCATCAGGATGCGGCTCATTTTTGCAGACATTCGCAAATGCTTTGGGATATTCCTCGGAGGAATTTTCAAAACTTGGACTCCTTGCAAAACAGCCCGTTGATTTGGGTTCAAGATGTACGGTTTTTATGAACTCATCTGTAAAACAAGCTCAAAAAGATGGTGCTACCATTGAAGATATATCGGCAGGACTTTGTTTGAGTGTTGTCAAAAATGCACTATATAAAGTTATCCGTGTGGCAAGTCCAAATGAACTCGGCAAAAAAATAGTCGTACAGGGCGGAACTTTTTTGAATGATGCTGTACTCCGTGCATTTGAACAGGAAATGGGTACAGATGTCATACGTCCCGAAATATCAGGTCTGATGGGTGCATACGGTGCTGCACTTTATGCAAAATCCAAATCCGATTCAAATTCAAAATCGACTGTTCTTACACCGAAACAGCTTGATGAATTTGTCCATGAAATAAAATCAATAAACTGTGGCGGCTGCAGCAATAACTGTCGTCTTACTGTCAATACCTTCAGCGACGGAAGAAAGTTCATTGCAGGAAACAGATGTGAGAAGCCTGTCACCAAAAAATCTCCCGATGAGAGCCTGAACATATATCAATACAAGCTCCGTCTGCTTAAAGGCTATACTCCAAAACAGGGCAAGCGTGGTAAAATAGGAATACCGTTGGGACTCAATATGTTTGAGCTTCTGCCCTTCTGGTATACCTTCCTTACAGAACTTGGCTTTGAAGTAGTCACCTCCCCCTTCTCAAACAGAAAATTATATCTTCACGGTCAGCAGACTATCCCCTCCGATACTGTATGCTTCCCTGCAAAATTAATGCACGGTCATGTGCAGTGGCTTCTCGATAACGGTATCAAAAATATTTTCTATCCGTGTATGTCATATAATTTCGACGAAAACCTCGGCGATAATCATTACAACTGTCCTGTGGTGGCATATTACCCCGAAGTCATCTATTCCTATGTCAAGGATATAAGCGGAGTAAAGCTGTTCCATGAGTTTGTCGGAATACACAGACCAAAGGATTTCCCGAAGAAAATCTATGAAACACTCCAAAATTACTTTGACGGCATTACCCTCAAGGAAGTAAAAAACGCTGCCAAAGCAGCTTACACCGAATATGAAGGTTATCTCCAAAAAATCCGTGATTACGGTGATGACATAATAAAACGTGCAGAAGCACAAGGAAAACAGATAATAGTGCTTGCAGGTCGTCCTTATCATGCCGATCCCGAAATAAATCACGGCATTGATAAGCTCATCACCAGCTTTGATGTGGCAATAGTCTCCGAAGATGTAGTAAGCTGTAAGGTGCATGAAAAAATACACACGGATGTACTCAATCAATGGACATACCATTCGAGAATGTATGCGGCAGCAGAATATGTCAGCAAACATGATAACATGAATTTAGTCCAGCTTGTATCCTTCGGCTGCGGAGTCGATGCTATCACGACTGATGAAGTCCGTGCCATCCTCGAACATCACGGAAAAATATATACTCAAATAAAAATTGATGAGATAACGAACCTCGGTGCAGTCAAAATTCGTCTGCGAAGCCTTTTGGCAACAATCAAATAAGAAGGTTGGTGGTATTTTATGGCAGAACTCGTCTATGACAAAACAGGCAGACTGCTTTTTACAAAAGAAATGAAGGAAGAATATACTATCCTTCTTCCCATGATGGCAAAAATACATTTCAATATATTAAAAAATGTCTTCGTGCATTACGGCTATAAAGTGGTATTGCTTGAGACGGAAGGTCCTGAAATTGCACAGGTCGGCTTGAAGTATGTTCATAATGATACCTGTTATCCTGCACTTCTTGTCATAGGTCAATTTATACACGCTCTCCAAAGCGGCAAATATGATGTCAATAAAACTGCACTTATGATAACACAGACGGGCGGCGGCTGCCGTGCATCCAATTACATACATCTTCTCCGAAAGGCTCTTGTAAAAGCAGGCTTTGAAAAAGTTCCCGTAATATCCCTAAACCTTTCGGGACTTGAAAAAAACAGCGGTTTTCAGATGACAATTCCAATGATAAGACGGCTTGCAGCAGGACTTATTTACGGTGATATGCTGATGAGCCTCGACAATCAGGTCAAGCCCTATGAGATAAACAAAGGTGACAGTGCAGCTCTTATCCGTAAATGGACACAGAAGCTGACAGATATCCTTGCAGGCGGTCACGGCTTCAGACGAAAGGAAATCGCACAGAATCTTGATGAAATAGCCGAGGATTATTCCAAAATAAAAATACAGCGAGTACCAAAAGTAAAAGTCGGTATCGTCGGGGAAATTTATGTAAAATATTCAAGTCTTGGAAATAATAATCTTGAACAGTTTCTGTATGATCAGGACTGTGAAGTGAATATGCCCGGAATGATGGGCTTCATGATGTTCAAGATAGAC
>CACXGJ010000246.1 GCA_902767125.1 uncultured Ruminococcus sp.
AGCTTTTTCAGCCTCATCCTTAAGACGCTGCATAGCTGTCTTGTCACCCGAAAGATCTATGCCTGTATCATTTCTGAAGCTCTGAACGAGCCAGTCAATTATCTTCTGGTCGAAGTCATCGCCGCCGAGATGGTTGTTACCTGCTGTTGCAAGAACCTCCTGAACACCGTCACCCATTTCGATTATAGATACATCGAATGTACCGCCGCCGAGGTCATAGACCATGACTTTCTGATCATTTTCTTTATCAACACCGTATGAAAGTGCGGCAGCCGTAGGCTCATTTATGATTCTCTTTACATCAAGACCTGCAATCTTGCCTGCATCCTTTGTAGCCTGACGTTGAGCATCGGTGAAGTAAGCAGGAACTGTTATAACAGCTTGAGTTACAGTTTCACCGAGATATGCCTCTGCATCCTTTTTGAGCTTGCCGAGGATCATGGCTGAAATTTCCTGTGGTGTATAATCCTTGCCGTTGATATTTACTTTATATGAAGAACCCATTTTTCTTTTGATCGAAGCGATCGTATGATCAGGGTTTGAAACAGCCTGACGTTTTGCGACCTGACCTACAAGTCTTTCACCGTTCTTTGCAAATGCGACAACAGAAGGAGTTGTTCTTGAACCCTCCGCATTTGCGATAACAACAGGCTCACCGCCTTCAATAACTGCCACACAGGAGTTAGTTGTACCCAAGTCAATACCAATAGTCTTTGCCATAATAAATTACCTCCGATTTTAACAGAGTGGAGTGTTGGGAGCAGAGAGTGGAGTTGTTTGTTTTTTCCGCTCTTTCTCAATATCCACTGTTTTTTATTTTTTTATATTTGTGTTTCGGGAAAAGAAGTTGAGTTCCAAACGGCTCCACTCTCAACTCTCCACTCTCCACACTAATTAGTTATTTGTACCATAGCGTGACGGATTATCCTGTCACCTATCTTATAGCCCTTCTGATAGACGAGTGCTATGCAGTCCTCTTGAAGCTCACTGTCATCAATACGGGCAATCGCATTGTGAAGTTTGGGATCAAATTTATCCCCTCTCTTGCCGAATGATTCAACATTGAGTTTATCAAAAGCAACCTGAAATTGTTTCGCTATCATATCCAGACCTTTTTTAAATTCCTCCGAAACATCCGCACTTGAAGCCATTGCAAGTGCAAAGTTGTCTGCAACGGGCAAAAGAGCTTCTACCGTTGCTGCAACAGCATTCTCATATGTTGCAAGCTTTTCTTTTTCGGTACGCTTGCGGTAGTTGTCATACTCGGCCGCAAGTCTTAAAAACTGATCCTTCTGACTGTCAAGCTCCTTTTTGAGCTTATCACATTCTGCTTCGGCTTCAGTCATTTCTTCGACAGATTCATCTTCTTCAAGCTCTGTCTTTTCTTTATCGTTCTGATCCAATACATTTCTCTCCTTTCACCGAACCGATCATGATCCCAGCATTTCGCCGAGTAATATCCCGACCGTTTCAGCAACATATTCAAGTGTCGAGATGATCTTCGGATAATCCATCCTGACCGGTCCGATAAGTGCCAACGCTCCCGAACATTCATCAGAAGCCCTGTAATGAGTAACGATAAAACTCAAATTCGCAAAAGCCGGATTTCTCATCTCACTGCCGATAAGGACATCGGGTTTGCTGCTTTCATTCAAAAGCATTTTTGAAAGTTCAGCGGAGTGTCCGAGCATTTCCATGACCTTTTTGCCGTCTGCCGAAGCAAGTTCGGGCATCGTAAAAAGATTTGACTGTCCTTTTATGAAAACGCCTGTTGATGCAGCATCCCTTGCCGCATCATGCACTGCAAGGAGCATATTTGAAACTATCATCGACATCTCCCCCAGCGAGACCGCTGTTGTCTGCATAAATGCGGGTGTCACTGCCGTAACGGGCATATTTTCGAGCCTTTCATTCATTATTTTATCGAATGTTTCGATCAGTTGAGGTGTTATCAGAAAATCACATCTGAACAGCTTTGTTTTTACCGAGCCTGTTGAGGTTATAATCAGGACAAGTGCCGTATAATTTCCCGTCTGCACAAACCTGACACGTCTTATAACGGCACTGTCACCTGTGGGTGATGCTGAAACGGCGGCACAGCCTGTTATATTTGAGAGCAGGTCTGCCGATGTTTCAAGGAGATTTTCGGGAGTATTCGCACTCGCATAGAGAGTGTCGCTTATAAAGCTCTTTTCCCTCTGCTCAAGCTCAACAGGTCTCATAAGTCTGTCTATATAGACTCTGTACCCAAGTTCGGTAGGAACTCTGCCCGAAGAAGTATGCGGCTGTTCGATCAGTCCAAGGGAAGCTATTTCTGCCATATCATTTCTGACAGTCGCCGATGATACGGAAAAGTCGAGCATCTCACAAACCGCCTTTGAGCCTACAGGTTCACCGCTTTTAATATACGCCTCAACGACCGCTTCAAGAACTTTCATTTTTCTTGCTGTCGGTTCCATTCAAGTCACCTCTCCATTAGCACTCTCGACATCAGAGTGCTAATCTATTTATAGAGTACCATTATATCGCCGAAATGTCAAGTATTTTTTTAAAAAAAAGTGACTCTATAATATATATTTTCCAAAAAATAATCGGAATTATTCTACCCATTATAATCATCAGATATGATAATATTTACTCGTGCATATAATATATTCATAAAAAACGACCGTCAGTTATCAGATACCCCCCTGTAACCGAACGGTCGTTTTTTCATACGTATATAAGTTCATTACAGACTATTTCCTCTGCCCTTGATACTATTTCAAAAAAAGATGACCAATGAAATTTCACTGATCATCCGTCGATTCAATCACTTATTCTTTTAGCCTTCCATTTTCCTTTTTTCCAGCGTATCAGCATGAATATCCCCCTGAAGCACTCATCCGCCGATATGCCTATCCATAAACCGTATATTCCCATTCCGAGTGAAACGGCAAATATATATGATCCCAAAACGCTTATCAGCCACATTGAAAATACCGCACACACTGTCGGAAAATATACATCTCCTGCACCCTTAAGGCACGCTATCACGACCAAATTGGTTGTCCTGCCAAATTCCAGCAAAATATTCAGTACAATGATATTTGAACCCAATGTGATTATATCGGCATTATCCGTAAAAATTCCCATAAGCTGTCCTCTGAAAATGATGCCGAAAATACATATTGTCATTGTAAGCGAAAGTGCATATAAATATGATCTCCAGCCCTGTTTGTATGCCTCGTCAAATTTTTTTGCACCGACAAGATGTCCTGTCATTATCTGTGAAGCCTGACCTATTGAAAGCGAGAATATGTAAAAAAACATCGTTATATTCTGAACATATGTCTTTGCTATAAGCTCCGTTTCCAAAAGGTATTTCAGTACAATAGATGTGATCACAAGCTGTGAGAGATTATACAAAAAGGTTTCAAGTGCAGACGGCACTCCTATCTTTATTATATTCTTGATGTCATTTTTCGGAAAGGGCATGAGCATTTTGAAAATTGATATTTTTTCGATCTCGTTAAAAAGAAATAACCCTACCACAACAGTACCCAATATCCTGCTTATGACAGTTGCAACTGCTGCTCCGAAAACACCGAGTCTCGGCATCCCGAACAGTCCCTGAACGAATATTATATCAAGAATCAGATTGATAATATTCATCCCCACTGTCACATACATTGAGACCTTTGTCAGACCATGATTTCTTATTATGACCGACATTGAACTCAAAACAGCCTGCATGAATATAAATCCGCCGACTATATCAAGATACTGTGAGGCAAGAGTCATCAGCTCTCCCTTTGCTCCTATCAGTCCCAATATATCATCACCGAAAAATACAAATATAAGACTTACTATGATTCCGAAAATCAGATTCAAAGCTATCGCAACTGCTGAAATTCTTGAAGCGGCAGTTCTCTTATCCGCTCCGAGGTACTGTGATATCAATATCCCGCTTGCACCACAGATCACGGTAAATACCACCGTTATTATCGAAACAGCCTGATTTGCGGTATTTACGGCTGATGCCGCCAGATCGTCAAACTGACTCAATATGAACACATCTATAAATCCGAGCAGCATGAATAAAGCCGTTTCTATGAAAATAGGCATGGCAAGACCGAATAATTTTAATTCCTTCATAGCATCATTCCTTTGCTTCAAAAATTCCCCAAAAACAATTATAAATATTTTTTTCCTGTAATACAAGCGTTTTTTCATTGATTTTTCAATATATTTTTGCTATTATAAAAACAAATTTTTTCACGGAAAGGTGTTATTTATATATGACTTCTCCCCTTGCTGACAGATCAAGACCACGCTCCCTTGATGACATTTCGGGACAGCACCATTTGCTTGACAAAAACAAGCCCTTGAGAAATATAATCGTATCGGGCAATATTCCGAATATGGTATTCTACGGTCCGTCAGGCGTCGGAAAAACCACTCTTGCATCAATAATAGCCGATAAAACAAATAAAACCCTCCGCAAGCTCAACGGTACAAACGCTTCCACTGCCGATATAAAGAACATTGTCGGAGAACTGTCGGGCTTCGGCGGCATTAATGGTATCCTGCTCTATCTTGATGAGATACAGTATTTCAACAAAAAACAACAGCAAACCTTACTCGAATACATCGAAAACGGCAGTATAACTCTTATAGCCTCTACAACAGAAAATCCCTACTTTTACATACACGGAGCAATTTTGAGCCGTTCAACAGTGTTTGAATTTAAGCCCGTTGAAAAGGATGATGTTAAAAAAGCTGTAATAAGAGCCGTTGATTTTCTACGAAAAGAGACCTCCGCCGAAATAATCATTCCCGAAAATGCCGTTGAACACATAGCAGGTGCCTGCGGGGGCGATGTCCGAAAAGCCGTCAATGCAGTTGAATTAGCTGTCATTTCAACTCCCCTTATCAGAAATAAAAAAGAAATTTCCCTTGAGACCGTACAGGCACTCACTCAAAAAAGTGCTTTGAGATATGACCGTGAGGGAGATGAACACTATGACCTGCTTTCAGCCTTTCAGAAATCCATGAGAGGTTCAGATCCGGATGCAGCCATACACTATTTAGCACGGATACTTGCCGCAAATGATCTGCCGTCAGCCTGCCGAAGATTATTGGTTTGTGCAAACGAGGATGTAGGTCTTGCCAATCCAAATATAATCCCAATTGTAAAAGCCGCTGTCGATACAGCATTAGCCGTGGGACTCCCCGAAGCACGTATCCCACTTGCAAATGCCGTGATATTGGTCGCACAATCCCCAAAGTCAAATTCCGCCTACATGGCAATAAACAAAGCCATGACAGATATTGAAAACGGCAAAGGTATCGGCTTTCCACGACATCTCCAAAACAAGCATTTTGATGGTGATGATGTAAAGAACAAAGGACAGTTCTATCTCTATCCCCATGATCACAATAATCATTGGATATCTCAACAATATCTGCCTGATGATCTTGTCGGTACAGTATACTACGAGCCTGCTCTCAATAAAAACGAACAGGCTTATAAAGCGTATTGGGACAAGATAAAATCAAATAAAAATTCGCAATAATAATTCTTTATGTGAATTGTATTTTGTGTAGAATAATGGTATAATTAAATCTATCTTGATTTTATGGAGGCTTAAAAAATGCTGAAAAACAAATGCTCAAAAAAAGCAACTGCTGCTTTTTTGGCTCTCACGCTTCTGGCTGTATGGCTGACCATGGCAATGTGTACAGTTACGGTATCCGCCGAAAACGAGAGCAAAAGCACTATCAATGGAGTTGATGACCTTGTCGGAAAGACAATCGGTGTACAGCTCGGTACAACAGGCGATACATTTGCAACCGATTACGAAAAGGACGGCACTGCAAGTATAGAACGCTATAACAAAGCCGCTGACGCTGTTCAGGCTCTCAAACAACATAAAATAGACTGTGTTATCATTGACGAACAGCCTGCTCTTTCATTCGTTGCAGTGAACGATGACATTAAGATCCTCGAAGAAGAATTTGCCGTTGAAGAATACGCTCTCTGTGTCAAAAAAGGCAATTCCGAACTTCTCGGAAAAATCAACACCGCACTGCAAAAATTAAAGGCTGACGGCACTATCGCAAAAATAAACACAAATTACATCGGCACCGATGAAGAAAAAGGTACCATGCCCTATCAGAAAAAGGATGTCCAAAGAACAGGCGATTTGATTGTCGCAACAAATGCCGAGTTCAAGCCCTATGAATATATCGAAAACAATCAGATAATCGGCATTGACATGGACATAATGCAGGCTGTATGTGATGAACTCGGTATGAACCTTGTCATCGAAAACATGGCTTTCGATTCAATTCTCCCTGCAATTCAGTCAGGCAAGGCAGCTGTCGGTGCGGCAGGTATGACCGTCACTGAGGACAGAAAAAAGAATGTTGATTTCTCAGACTCCTACACCACGTCAAAACAAGTTATTATCGTCAATGATGAAAAATCTCCTGTTTCAAACAACGCAATAACATCAGTTGATGAC
>CACXGJ010000247.1 GCA_902767125.1 uncultured Ruminococcus sp.
CTCGATAATTGAACGTGTCTTTGAAAAACCAACTTTTCCTTTTCCTATTTCAGATATAGGATAATATGCTTTTGTTGACATAGCTTTTTATAGCCCCCTATTCTTTAATCAGCAATTAGCAAATTGTTAATGCTGTCCGACTATAATTTTACCGCCACAACCGCCTTTTGTCAAGATACATTCACGTATTTTTTGCTTTCCTACATTTAAAATGCAATTTCATATATCTTTTTATGCAAAAAAGCCGTTTTTAACAGACTTTACATTATACAATATGCAGAATCAGAATTTCTTTCATTCATTATTTTTTATTTTTCTATGCTTGTCAGCTCGATACTGTAAAAATATATGTTACCTTTTTTTGCGGATAAATTTGATTATCTTCTTCTCCTTGTCAAATAAAGCACCGTCTTCCCATACATAGTTTTTATTATTTTTATCAACCTCAATAAGTTCCAATTTATTACATAATTTAAATGCATCATCTTCTATTTCCGTTATACTGTCCGGAATCCGTATGCTGGTTACTACACAAAATATATCAAAAGTACCCTTTCTGATTCTCGTTATCTTTTGACCGTCTATCTCACTCGGAATATTCACTCTTTTCACACCATATTTTACATCACGTTCATTATATACATATATCTTCAATGTACCGTTAGTAAGTGCTTCATACGCAAAACTGCCCGATTGATCTACTTTAATTCTCGGTGGTCTTGTAACTTTTGCCTGACAGCCGCACAGCATGACAAACAACACTGCCATTAATACTGCCAATACTTTTTTAAACTCATTCATCATATGTCCTCCTGTCTTTATATTCTTTTCTTAATTTACGACCATACAGCCATATCAGCAAAAATGTCAGTACAACACACGATAATGTAATTACCACTCCGAACATTCTGTAATTATAGTGTATATTTACTTGATATGAATAATATGACGAAAAATAGTTTGTATTATCATCATAAAACTTATCATTTCCGCAAGGTATATTCGGATAATACAATATATTTTTCAGCCTTTTCCCGGAACCTTCATAATATATATCTGTAAGATTGTCACAATTACTTATTGCATACGCATACAATTCCCTTACACTCAATGGAATATATATTTTTGTCAGTCCCTGACAATGATCAAAAATCATTCCATCTATTTCCTTAACACCCTCGGGTATTATATAAGCTCCTTGCCTGCCCTGCGGATATGCAATTATCCGTGTTTTACTTTTATTAAACAAAACTCCATCGAGCGATACATATTTGCTGTTATTCTTATCAACATTTATTTCCATCAAGTTAGGACAGTCATACACAAAATACAAATATATTATTTCGACACTTCCGGGTATATTTATACTTGTAAGGTTCTCGCAGCCATCAGGAAACAACGAGCTTATTTGCTTGACTTTCCTGCCGTTTATCTCATTCGGTATATCAATAGTTTCCGAACTGCCCGTATATTTTGTAATTTCTACTGTGCCGTCATCAAGCACATTATATTCAAAATCACCGTAAATTTCAGCCGCCGATACTGTTTTGTTCAAATTAGGAAAAACGGAAATATCTACAAAACTCACTAATGCCACCGCCAATACAAACATAAATACTGCCAATACCCTCTTTAATTTCACGTTTCATCACCCTAACGATAAATATTTTATTTTGATTATAATATATTTTTCAGAGGCTTTCAATGAAAAAAATTCTCTTTCACCATGCGGTAAAAGAGAATTTTTTTATTATTTTTTGTTATCTCTGCCGAGAAGGTAGTCTACCGATACCTCAAGTATATCTGCCAAAGCCACCAACTCAACGTCCGTTACATATCTTATCTGTCCCTCAAGCTTTGAAAGTCCCGATGCATTCATATCAACACCGTTGACCTGCAATTGAGCGAGCAGTTCTTTTTGTTTCATACCCTTTTTCTTACGAGCCTCCTCTACTCTTGTTCCTATAAGGTTTCTTGAACCGAGTGCCTGTTTTCGCAGCCTCAATTAACTCACACTCCTCTTTTACGGTATATTTGTCTATTATTTGACACCATTAGAATTATAAATTATCTGTGAACAAATAACAATAGCAATAATGCAAGAATATTTCTGTTGAACTTTGTGAAAAATACAAAATTATGTTTGTATAATATATAAATATCAACAATATTAATTGTACAACTTTTGAACTACTTTTTTCGATGAAAAATCAAAAAAAATTTTTAAAAAAATTTTTGTTTGCCTATTGCATTTTCATAAAAGATGGTATATAATAATATCAACATGATAATATCAAATCAAAAATATCAAAAGGAGCTTGATAATTATGAAACATACAAAAGATTTTAACGCTCTCAATGCTAAATTCAAATCTGTTTATGATTGGTTCAAAAATCTTCCCACTCTTGATTTTAATGATATCCATTGCAATAATACCCTTCATGTCATTGTAGATATGATAAACGGTTTTGTTAAAGAGGGGGCTTTGTCAAGCTGTGAAGTCCTCTCCATAAACGAGTCTGTTGCAGACTTCACAAGATTTTGCAAATATGAGGGTATACAAACTATCGCTCTCGCTGATGAACATACAAAAGACAGCACGGAATTTTCGACATATCCCGTTCACTGCCTTAAAGGTACTGCTGAAAGTGCCTTGACAAATGAAATAGCCAATGCCGATGAAAATATCACCGTCTTTGGCAAAAATTCCACCAATGGCTATCTTGAACCCCAAGTTGCCGACTTCATCAACAATTCGGGCAAAGATACTTTCATCATTACAGGCGACTGCACCGATATGTGTGTTATACAGTTCGCACTCACTCTTAAAGCTGATTTCAACAGGAGAAATGTTCCGTGCCGTGTGATAGTCCCCTATGACCTTACAGCGACTTGCTCACTTCCAAAC
>CACXGJ010000248.1 GCA_902767125.1 uncultured Ruminococcus sp.
TAAATGGATAGGCACAATGATAGGTTCACCGATATTTGCAGCG
Source organism: uncultured Ruminococcus sp. (assembly GCA_902767125.1). Taxonomy (GTDB): domain Bacteria; phylum Bacillota; class Clostridia; order Oscillospirales; family Acutalibacteraceae; genus UBA1213. The sequence goes on from CACXGJ010000248.1 coordinate 44, forward strand.
GCATTGTCGGGGATAATGATGATTTTCATAAGGGGGTAAATTTGTATGAGTGAAGCATTCATAGCAGGTGTGACGGAAATTTTTATTTTCATGGTGCTGATAACGGCAGTAATTGTTTTCACGGTGAAACTCGTCAGGGCAATAAAAAAGCATATTTCATTGAAAAAGCCTGTTATATTTCATTTAGTGAGTGTAGTATTATTGGGGTGTGCAGTGCTGTTTGCGGTGTCACATGGGACTTATTACAAGTATAATGACTGGTATATTTTGGGAAATGATATAAATAAAGTCGTGGAGAAATACGGAAAATTTGACAAGGGCAGTATTAAAAACGGAAGTTCAGGCAGTATACGTTATTATATTTATGAGGACAATGGTCCGATAATGCCCGACTATTTGTCTTATTATTATTGCATAGACTATGACGAAAACGGAATTGTATATAAAGTTGAAGTAAGAGCATCGGAGGGCGGATAAAATTATGTTTGACAGGGATAAATTGAAAATAGGCGTTGACGGAATAAGAAAAAATAAGCCTGACGGAAAACTCGGAACTTTTTGGACAAAAGGCGGAGTTATACTGATTGATGATAAAACAATAAAATTAAATTATATTGGAACAATGGCTATTTTCAGTCGAAAGAATGTGAAATATTATCGTGACAAGGATGAAGAATTGATTTTCAAAAGAGTTTTGAGGATATGTGACGATACACAGGATTTTTCTGTAATAATGTATCCGTCGGCTTTTGATAAGTTTATGAAAGAAATGAAAGATTGTAATTAATATATTAAGGAGGAATTTTTTATGATGAGAATACCTTTTTCACCGCCTGATATTACAGACGAGGAAATTGATGAGGTTGTGGATACGCTTCAAAGCGGTTGGATCACCACAGGTCCTAAAACCAAAAAGTTTGAAAATATGATAACGAAGTTCTGTATCAGTGACAGAACGGTTTGCCTTGATTCATGTACATCTGCACTTGAAATGACTTTGCGTATTCTCGGAGTCAAAAGGGGAGATGAGGTTATCGTTCCTGCATATACTTATACAGCAACTGCAAGTGCTGTATGTCATGTAGGTGCAACGCCTGTATTAGTGGACTGTATGCCAAATTCCGTACAGATGGATTATGACAAGCTGCCTTATCTCATAAATACAAGGACAAAGGTCATAATCCCCGTTGACCTTGGGGGAGTACCTTGCGATTATGATAAGATATTTGAAATTGCGGAAAAAAAGCGTAGCCTGTTTGTACCGTCAAGTCCCTTGCAGGAGGCTTTTGGAAGAATAATAATCCTTGCTGATGCGTCTCATTCGATAGGTGCTAAAAGGGGAACCAAACGGGTAGGTACATTGGCGGATTTTACGGCATTTTCATTCCATGCAGTAAAAAATCTTACAACAGGTGAGGGCGGTGCTGTTACATGGAGAAAAAATCCTAATATTGACAGTGACGAGATATATAAACAGTATATGCTTCTTTCCCTTCACGGACAGTCCAAGGATGCTCTTGCAAAGACACAGCTCGGTTCATGGGAATATGATATAATAGGTACTTATTTCAAGTGTAATATGACAGACATCATGGCTTCAATAGGAATCGTACAGCTCAAAAGACTTCCCGAAATGCTCAAGAGAAGAAGAAAGATAATAGAGTTTTACAATCGTGAGCTGTCAGATCAGAGTGTATCTGTATTGCAGCACTATTCCGAAAAAGAAAGATTTATATCAAGCGGACATTTGTATCTTGTAAAATTGATGTGGCAGGATGAAGAATACAGGAATAGCATAATTGAAAGGATGGCAAGCTATGGGGTAGCTACAAATGTACACTATAAGCCGTTGCCCATGATGACGGCATATAAGAGAATGGGATATAATATAGATGATTTTCCGAATGCCTTCAATATGTATAAAAATGAGATAACATTGCCATTGTACTCGAAAATGACAGACGAACAGGCTCAATATGTAATGGAGAGCTTCAAGAGGGCTATCCGTGATTAAAATAATATAAAAATAAAAAGACAGGAATTTTTCGTTGAGGATAAATTCCTGTCTTTATTTTTCAGTTGACTACATTTGTGGGGGAGTCATTCAGGAAATTCTTTATATTATCGGCAACTATGTTCATCAATCTCTGACGAGTCTCAACGGGAGCCCATGCAATGTGAGGTGTCATGATGCAGTTCGGGGCATTCATCAGAATACAGTCTTCTTCCATAGGCTCAATAGTTAAAGTGTCGATACACGCACCGCCAAGATGACCGTTCTGAAGATATTTATATAAATCTGTTTCGGACATTACACCGCCTCTTGCCGTATTGACGAATAAAGCCCCTTGTTTCATTTTTGAGAAAGCCTTTTCATCGAACATATTTTTTGATTCAGGATTAAGAGGACAATGCACAGAAATGATATCACTCTTTCGTAGAAGCTCATCAAGGCTTGTTTGAGTGACATTTGGGATATTTTTCTGACTTCTGTTGTATGCGATGACATTCATATTGAATGCGAGTGCTATTTTAGCGACAGCCTGACCGATGGCACCGAGTCCGACTATACCGAAAGTTTTTCCTGCAAGCTCATTCAGCGGATAGACAAATGGTGAGAAAGTAGGACTATGTTTCCATTTTCCGTCATGAACATATCGGTTATATTGTGATGTTTTGTTGAAGTGTTCCAAAATTAATGCAAATGTATGCTGTGCGACGGCATTGGTCGAGTAAGAGCCTGCATTGCATACGGTTATGTTCATTTTATTGCAGTAGTCTATGTCGATATTGTTATAGCCTGTTGCGAATAATCCGATATATTTGAGGTTCTTTGCAAAACGAAGACTGTGTGCATTGAGAAGTGTCTTGTTGCAGACAATGATATCGGCATCAGCAACAGCTTGTGCAACCTGCTCATATGGCAGGAGACCGTATTCTCTGACTTCACCGAATTGTTTCAAAACATCTGCACTGACAATGCTGTCAACGACTGTCTGTGCGTCGGTCAATACTATTTTCATGATAAATATCACTCCTGAACGAAAAGGATTTTTTTATATTATATATCCGTTCAGGCTGAAAGTAAAGTATATTGCAGGGCAAATTATTTTGTGTTATAATTATCGGGGAGGATTGATTTATGATACAGCACAATATGAATTTGGATTCCGTTCCTTTTGAGATGATAAAGAGTGGCACGAAAACAATTGAACTCCGTCTTTATGATGAAAAGAGGAGGAAAATAAATACAGGTGATACTATCGTTTTTACAAAGAATGACGGCACATTTGAAACTGTTACGGCAAAGGTGATTGCTTTGTATGTGTTCGACTCATTTGAAACTCTGTATAAAAAACTGCCTTTGGAAAAATGCGGATATACAAGTGACAATGTATCTTCCGCAAGGGCAGAGGATATGGAACATTATTACACAAGGTCACAGCAGAAAAAATGCGGTGTGGTAGGAATTGAACTGGTAGTAATATAAATCGGAGTGCAGGTCAGACGAATATTATAAAAAAATGATCCCTTGCTGTAGTTCTGAAATGTTTGTCTTTTTTCGGAACTGCAGTAAGGGAATTGTCATATCAGGTAGTTGAAGAAAGTGTAGGTGTAACTTCCTTATCTCTGAAAAGCAGTGATATGCACCATATAGCTGAAAGTGCGACAAGTGTATAGATTATTCTGCTGACGATACCTGTCTGTCCTCCGCATATCCATGCTACCAGATCAAATTGGAATATACCGACAGAACCCCAGTTAAGACCGCCTATTATAAGCAGTATCAATGAAAGCTTATCAAGCATTTTGTAATAACCGTTACTGAAAACTTATAAAAAGTTATAAAAACCACTTTTATGTTTCATTCCTTGTTCACTGTGTCCATTTTCGATATAAATCTA
>CACXGJ010000249.1 GCA_902767125.1 uncultured Ruminococcus sp.
AGGAAAGCTACAATAAATCCGTAAAGTCCCTGTGTACCGGGGAGAAGTGTAAGAACGAGCATTTTACCGAACATTGAGGAATCCTCCGAGAGAACTCCCATAGAAGCCTGTGCGGCTGCTCCGACACCCTTTGCAGAGCCTATGCCTGCAAGAACTGTTGCTATTGCTATACCGAGAATTGTATATATCATACCCATAATAAAATTACCTCCAAAATAAATCATTCATCTGTATTTTTGATTTTAAAGTTCTTTGTTTTGAGAGAGAACGGCTCAAAAGCCTTTCCGCCGCCCTCATAGAATTTGCTGAACATTTCGACATACTGCAAACGCATTGTATGTACATACGAGCCGAGAGCATTAAGACCTATCGTGATAGCGTGACCTGCAAGGAATATGACTATCATAAAGATAATGCCTATCACGTTTGTACCCATCAGTGTCGAAAGCATATTGAATACTTGAGCCATGACACCCGTTGTAAGACCGAGTGCAAGAAGTCTTGAATAGCTCAAAAGGTCACTTACATAGCTTGTAATGTCATAAAGCGAGGCTACACCGCCTATCAATTTACCAAATATGCCTTTCTTGTCCCTGCCTTGTGTAAGGATAAGACCGACTGCACAGGCAATTGCTATTCCCGCACCGACATAGACAAGCACCTGACTTACAGCCATTCCTGCCGCCAGCACTGCAAAACCTATCAGCATCAACATCCATAGACCTGTATCGGCAAATGCTTCCATATATTTTTTCTGTTTAAGGCATACATAAAATTTACAGCCCATTCCGACAAGCACATGGACAAGTCCGAAGCCTATCGACATTATCATAATAAACAAGGCATCCTTTTGTGTATCGAGCATCCACGGCATAAGCTGTTTCATTGTTATGTCATTTCCCGTGAACAGCTTATAGAATACAATAGGTGCATCTCCGAACACGCTTCCGAAAATAAGTCCCCAGAATATAGTCGAGATACCGCAGTATTGGAAAAGTTTCAGATTATTACGCATCGGCTTGTCGGGCTTCAGAACCTTCAATCCGACAGCCGTTGCAATTACAAGTAAAAGTCCGTAGCCTGCATCGGAAAACATCATCCCAAAAAAGAAATAAAAGAAAAATGCAAGTATCGGCGTAGGATCTATATCATCATGCGAGGGCGGAGAATACATTGTAACTATGCTTTCGGCAGGCTCGGCAAATTTATTGTTTTTGAGCTTGACAAGTGCATCTTCGTCAGCTTCCTCAAACTCAACAATGGCTGAAGGTATCTTTTTGCAGACAGCTTCAAGCCTTTTGCAGTCATCTTCGGGGATATATCCGTTCAGTACGAATATATGCTCCGACTGGTCAAGCCCCGATATGACTCTGTACTTTTCCGCACGAAGCTGAAAATAGTCGAGTGTATCACGTATATTATCACGATACTCGGCATATTTTGCTATTTCATCACGCAGTTCCTCATTTTTCGCTTTCAGATCAACACTTTTTTTAAAAAGTCTTTTTGATTTATCGGCAGGAATCTTCGAGGTAGGATTGAGCGGTCTTACAAAGCCCATTCCACGAAGAATTATGTCAGCCTTATCCCTTTGTTTTTTGGGAGTATATATGACCGCACTCGTGAGATTTGACGAAGAATAGATTGTTTCAGCTTCAAAAATAAGTTCGGGAGCTTTTTCGGCAAGCGTTTCCGACAGCGACTGTTCATCATATTCTTTCGGAAAGGTACCTATAAACACCGACATCGAGCCTGTATCACTTGTATTGAGCGGGATATCGAGCTTTTTCCATGCTTCAAGCTGTGCAATGGCAGTTCTTATTCTCGCCTGTTCGGAGATATTATCGGTTATCTGCGAATCAAGCTTGACTATCTTCTTACAGATACCTATGATCTTGCCAGCCTGTAAGGCGATATCGCCTATTTCATCGGAATCTATCTCCCTTTTGCCCCTAAAGCCCGCAAGCAGACCTTTCCTTTCGGGAGCGGCATTGCCAAGTATCTTCAGGCATTTTTCCATCAATTCGGCATTTTTTTCAAACTGCTTAAGCTGTGACGAGGTGTCTGTTCTGACAAATCCCTCATCCGCAACGTCAGTATGCTTTACATGAACGAGAGCTGAATTTTGGAGATGCTCAAGAAGTCTTTTCCTGTCTTTTTTCAGGGCAATTATCCTTACAGACTTCATTTTCATCTTTGACAAATCATGATCACCACACTTATTAAAAAATTTTTTTCAAAAACATCATGATGTAAGCATTTCTATAACAAGCCCTGTTACTCTGCCAAGATTTTTTCGGGCTGTTTCGGATATCTCATCACATTGTTTTTTGGTTTTCAGCTTTTCCTTTTCAAGCTGCCTTGTACTGCTCTCGGAGATAGCCGCATGGTCATCTTTAAGCATTTTTTCGACCTGTTTTTCGGCATCCTCGATAATTTTTTGAGCATTTTTCTGTGCTTCCTGTTTTTTTATCTCTGACTGTTTTTTAGCCTCGGACTCCTTCTGTTTACATTCCTCCTCGACCTGCAAAACAGCTTTGATAATTTCACTCGCCATAAAACCCCTCCTCATTTTATGTTATATATATTAAAACATATTTTTCGACTAAAATCAATCTTTAAAAGCCAATATTAAAATTTTATTCATTATTTTTGGGTAATATATCCAAAAAACGCTGAATTGTATATTTTTTTACAGTTCAGCGTTTTTTTATTTGCAATATCAAACCATACATTCGGCTATTATTTTAGCTGTTTGATAGTCATACGGATAAGTTAATTTTATATTCTCCGGACTCCCCTTTATCAGCAGAACTTTTTTTCCCCGTGACTTAAAAAGCCTGCATACATCGGTAGCAATCTTTTTCTCGTCATCCGAAAGAGAATTATATATCCTTTCAAAATCCCCTATCCTGAAAGTTTGGGGTGTCTGGACAAGGAACATTTCCGACCTGTTGGGAAAGCTGCTTGCAGTTTTACCGTCAGCCGATACAACTATCGTATCTGTTGCAGGTATTGCAGCCGTACAAATATCACACTCTTTTATCCGAGAGATACTTTCATAGATGATCTCATCACTGACAAATGGTCTTACAGCATCATGTGTCAGTATGATATCATCATCACTGCAATTTAAGCTGTCATGTGCAAATGAGATGATATTCCTGACAGTTTCATTCCTGTCAGAACCGCCTCTGACAAGAAAAATCTTTTCCCTATCGTGAAAAAATTTTTTCAGCAGTTCATCGGCATAATCTATCCATTCGGGATTCATTCCTATTAGAACAACATCGGCATATTTCAGAAATTTTTCTGCTGTATAGATGAATACAGGCTTTACCGCAAGCTCAAAAAACTGTTTTGGCAAATCCTCCCTGCCCATTCTTGAACCTGTACCGCCTGCAACTATTCCTGCAATTATCAAAATCAGTCCTCCTCATCTATCCTAAATTCTTCCTTATATTTATTTCTTATGAATTTAATATACTTTATAACAAAAACAATGATGATCAGAAGCATCAATGCACTTTCTATTGTGATTATGAGCCAACTGTATTTGTTGCCTTGAGATTCCGACACCGTCACCTTACATGATCTTGACAGTCTTCCGTCAACGGTAGTAAAAGTGATGGTCGTTTTTCCCTCCGAAACAGCCGTAATTCTTCCTTCAGCGTCAACCGTTGCTATCGCTTCATCCTCGGATTCTCACATTACAGTCGGCAAAACTGCATTTAAAGGCTTTGCACGACAGCTCATATCATAAGTTTCACCTGTTTTGAGAGAAAGGCTGTTTGATGAAAGAACTATATCCGTTATATCCGATGCAATTGCAGTATTGTTCTGATAGAGAATAACTATGTCACTGCCATTCATAATACATGATATAATGAGATTGTATGCTCCGATTGATATCTGTGCCTTTGCGGCAGGATTAATATCATTTTCATTTTTATATGCCAAAAACGCATAATTACCCTGTTTTATTCCTGTAAACGAAAAACTGCCATCCTCATCTGTAACAGTACGCTTAAAACCGCTTGAATTTCTGATTTCGACTGCCATATTGGTTTTCTTTTCACCGCTGATGGAATACAATGCTCCCTTTACGGAAACATTTGCTCCCTCCTGTTCGGTATTGGCATTGACCTTTACCATACATTTTTTTGATACTGCATCACTCGTTGAGCTTACGGTAACAACCGCAACACCGGGCTTGAGAGCCTTTATATAACCGTTCTGATCGACTTTTATAACAGAGCTGTCCGACACTGTAAAGGTCAGCCTCTGATCTGTTTCCTTGGGCTTGACCTCCGCTTTTATGGTATAGCTTTCACCGACCTTAAGGGTTATATCCTGCGATGACATAACTATATCCTTCGGTGAAACACCGTTCAGGACATTTACCTTACATTCAGCCCTCTGACCGTTATTTGCATCTGCAACTATCACAGTCGAACCGAGACCTTTGGCGATCACTGTTCCGTCACCGCTGACCTCGGCAATTTTTGTATCCTCGGAATAAAAAACAACACTTGATGAAACTCCCGTAACCGATATCTGATAGCTTTGATTTATGTACAGATTTATGCTTTGATCGCTTATGGACATCTTTTCCTTTTCCGCACTGACCGTAACAGAAAAAAGGCTCAATATCACTGTCAGTATCAGCACCATACAGAAAATATTTTTTTTCATGTAACAAACTCCTCCGTATATTCTTTATCAAGTATTTTCA
>CACXGJ010000250.1 GCA_902767125.1 uncultured Ruminococcus sp.
AATGCATTATGTGCCTTCTGGGATACCTCATATCCGACAACTGCAGCTTCAGAGGCTGTTTTGAAACGCCCCTTGAAGGTGAAATCGGTCGTATCATTCGATGATATCAGCTTTGCCTTGTCACCTGTATTCCTTATCTTTGCAGGGAGCTTCTGCGTAACGGTACATATTTTACCTGTTGTATAATCAATATCTTTATTATCCATACGGGTACGGTAATAGTTTATGAAGCTGTCGTATATTGCTTTGTCAAGCCATGTACGATTTTGTTCGGCACTGCTGTCATCATCCGATACTATAAACCGCACAAAGCTGTCTGTACCGTCATAAATGCCGTCTTCCGTCAAATCCTTCATAACACAGCCTTTATCAAGATATCTGCATATTGCCTTGACTTTCTTTGGAGTATCAGGTCGGTCAGCCCATTGATGCAGCTCCTTCATATAAGCCTCATAACAAGACCTCTTACTTTTTTCTTCCTTTGCATACCCGTCATAATCACCCGCAATATAACTCAACTTATCGCACAATGGCATCGGAGCTATGCCGCTGCTTCTTGAGGCTGAATCCTCTGTAACGGGAACTATGGTCAACTGTTCATTTTTTTCAAGCCTTCGGGCTGAAATATAATCACCGTTACTGCTTATCCGTATTTCAGCAAATGAATTGACTGTAAGATGTGATTCGGGAAGTAATATGACAGCTTCCGAAAATTCTTTATTTCCGTATTTTTTAGTCCGCACATGGATATTTCCGATTTCGCTGAAGCAATTATCATATGTCATTGCAAGAACCTCAAACCAGCCCAATCAGAATACCCCCTTTTCATCAAATTCCGAAAGACCTGAAAAATTCTCTCCATAAACAAAATTCTTCTGATTGAGACCTCCTATCACACGAACTATCATATCAGAGCTGTCAGGTCTTTCAAAATGTATGATACCGTTCTTCATGACAGGTTTCCACAGACGCACAGTCATTTTTCCTTTAAATTTCGGAGAGGTCTGCTCGTCGGGATAGGTTATACCATGCACCATCACTCCAAAAGCCCTTTGAGCGATATTGCCATAGGGAATGCTTGATACATTCTCATAATCACAAGGCTCTACATAAGCATGACATTCTCTTGTTCCGAGGAAAATATCACGCCTTCCGCCTTTTTCTACCATACGTTTTGCAATATCCAGATGCTTTGATTTTTTTCTGTCACCCGAAAGATCGGGACGATTCTCATTCCATTCAAAATGTGCCTTTACAAGATACTCAACATCATAAAGATATGTATAGATTGAAAGGTCATTTCCTCTGTTATGATAGTGTATCGGACGTATACCCATCGACTGTGTTTGTATCGGCTTCATTATCTTGCATTCGTCTATTATCCATGTAAATGTCGGTTTCCAGTATATAGACTCCGTTATCCCTTTCAATGCACTGTACGTGGGAATCTCGTATGAAAATCGCTCACCTCCTATTTTTGTGAGCGGATCGGTAAACAAGGCATACTTCCCATAGACCTTGTATTGAATACTGTTTTCATATGTCATCATATCATCTCCTCATATTATTATCGGAAGAATTTCCGCTGTCACACCTTTCTGTCGAGAATAGGCTTTTTCGGTAAGAATAAGCACCGAGCCGCCTGATATAAGCATTTCAAAGGCAGATATCTCACACAGCTCACGAAACAGCTTTGACGAAATCATCACATCGACTGTATAACGCTGAAGCTGCTTCAGGATTTTCTTTTTCTCTTGAAAGTCCGTTTCCTTATACAATCTGTTAATGAGCTTCTTTGAGTCTCTATAATAAACTATGACACCGACAGAATTTGTTTTTCCGATGGAACTGAACAGATCAGCGGCTGTTTTGAAGGACTGCGGCATAGGTCGGGAATATTTCCTTCCATAATTTTTTTTATATTCATTTTTGGCAACAGCATTCGAGCCTAAAAAAGAATACAGGCTCTGCTGAATGTCATACTGTTCCCCATACTTTTGTGCAGGAGCATCCATATCATTCATCCTGTCAAAAAAATATTGCTTGTAATAATTACAGAGAGATTCAGGCATAAGCAGATCCTCACCGTGATATTTGTCAAGACACGTCCGCATGGCATTCTGACTTTCCCTTATATCCTCCAATGAAGATACCTTTTCCTCATCATAGCAGATGATATAGGTCTTGCCGATACATTCCGCCTTTCCGTTGCGGTTGCATCGACCTGCCGCTTGAGCAATATTATCCAAGCCGCTCAAGCTACGGAAAACTGTCTCGAATGAAATATCAACACCTGCCTCAATAAGCTGTGTGCTGATACAAATGATTTTCTGATCATTTTCAAGTGCTGCTTTCATATCTTCTATCAAATCAAGACGGTGCTTGGCACACATATATGTCGTTAGCTGTATAAGACGATATTCATTTGACAGACGTTCCTCCATGCCTTCATACAATTTCTGTACTGCCGATTTTGTATTAAGTATCACAAGGGAATTTTTATTTGTATTATGCAATATAAATTCACAAAGACTGTCTGTACCATTCCTGATACGTGCATGATCCGCCACTATATCCACACGCTTGAATGCTGCACTGTATTTTTCAATATCCGAAATTATACTGCTGTTTTCCGAATAAAGCAACGGGCGTTTCACTGATTCAAAGATAGGTTGCGTTGCCGTACAGAGAACTACTGTTGTCCCGCAAACGCCTGAAAGAAAATTTATCATCGTATTGAACATATGTATATATCTTACAGGAACAGACTGTGCTTCATCAATTATAATAACCGAATTTTTCAAACTGTGCATTCTTCGTACATCCATCGTGCTTCCGCCGAAAAGAACTTCAAGAAGCCTGACCATTGTTGTCATTATGACAGGACTGCTCCATTCATCTGACAGCAATTCATAATTTTTCATTTCTTCACTATCAGTATTTTCATCAAACACTACATTTGAATGATACTCCAAAATATTATCGCTGTCCCCGAAAACATTCCTTATATCCTGTGCATTCTGTTCAAGCACAGACAAAAACGGAGCTGTATATATGATCCTTTCCTTGCGTTCCCTGACAGCCAGCTTCAATGCAAATCTCATTGAAGAATATGTTTTTCCGCCACCTGTCGGGATAGGAAGCTTATAGACACCGCTGCCATTTTTCTCTGCAAACGCTGCACATTGATCAGACATTTCATTCCGAAGCTCATCAATGTAATTTTTTATCACAAAGTTATCCAAACGATTGTTCAGCTTTTTCAGACATTCCGAAAAATACTGTACCCTCTGCTCGGTATCGAGACGTTGGGGTATATTTCCGATCATATATTCAGCCGTATTTCTTCTGTCAGCATCCATGAGCATTGAAAGCATTATCCTCGCCAAGCATCCATACATAAAAGTTTTTTCTTGGATCGGCTTTTCCGTACCCATTTTTTCTGCAATACGACCAATCTTTTCTTTCAATTGTCCTACCTCACCACATGCTTCGGAATACAAGGAAGGAATATCATGTTCTTCCAAAAACATCTCACTGTTTTTCAGGACCTCATCATAGAAAATATTTGTTTCAGGCTCTATTCGTGTCTGATATTTATCTCTCCCGTCACAGCTCAAACAATCATTAAGACCATGATGTGACACGATGGCATATGCAATTAATTGCTGTGTAAGCCTTTCATCAGGCGTTTCTGCAGTAAAGCTCTCAAGCAGATATTTTGCTCCTGCACTTGAATGGTTTATCTTTTTAGCTGACCTTTCACCGTTATGTATATATTCATTAAAGGCTTCGTTATATTTTCCCAGATCGTGCAGCAATCCGGCCAAATACATTGCAGCTCCGACTCCGATAACAAGACCGCTTTCTTTTGCATAAGCAGCCGTTTCTTCACAGTGAGCCTGTACCGACTGTTCATCCTGATCTTTTATATGTGCTGCAAACAATCACAGACCTCCTTTATCTTTATATTTTTACAAAAACACCATTGATCTTCTTTCAATCCGTGCATGGTATTTAAATTGGAGCATGACAATATTTTACATCACATCACACTGAATATTATAATACATTATAAAAAATATGTCAACGATATTTGCTAAAAAATTTAAAAATTCGACAAAAAATTCATACAATGTATACATTTGTGATTTTAAATCATTTTTATCAAAAATTGTTTTACCATCCAATTTCAAGAGAAACATTCATTATGATGGAATAAGTATCCAAAAAGGCAAGCGGAAACACTTTCTCCGGTGTTTCGCCCGACAGAGGATCATAATGTCAAACGGACATCTGTTTTACAACAAGACATTTTTCCATGGTACAATCATATCATCAAAGACAGGGAGGTAAAAATTATGGGAAATCCAAAGACATCATGGATACGATGTAAAAATACTTCAAATAAAGGTACAATAGCATTTTATTTGCTGACAGGGGGAAAGGAATATTTCTTGTGCAATCAGAAATTCCGTCAGAGTTCATGGAATTTTTTCAAGAACGGTGTCATTTACAAGAAAGCAATGGATTATAGCAGAGCTCATAATGATTCTTCAATTATCAATGTAATGAAACGAATACGGCTTTGCATTGACTATCTGGAGAAATATGAGCGAGTATCGCTTCCTGAAAGAAACAAAACTGTTTGTGAA
>CACXGJ010000251.1 GCA_902767125.1 uncultured Ruminococcus sp.
AAAAATTCATGCTCTTACGACTAACGGAAAAATAATTTCCACGAATATCAAAAATGCAGATTGGGCGGATTTTGCGACAACAAACGGGAATATCGAGCTTGATGGAGATGTTATCCGACAGTTTGAAGCACATTCGGTAAACGGCAGTATAAAATTCGGAGATGTTATTTCCGACAGAATATATATGAGTACCGTCAACGGTGATATTAAAGGAACAGTCCCCGCAAATAAAAGCTGTATCGGAAAAAGTACGAATGGAACCGTGAATGTTCCGAATCGTGTTGATAATAATTGGAGCTTTTATTTTAAGACCGTGAACGGAAACATTGACATCAAAGAAAAGTGATTTTACCGTGAAATTATACAAAATTATATCGGTTTTATTGTGCAGGTTATCTTGACCTTACGAAAAATTAAAAAGATGTTGCAATTATTACAAGTTTGTTATATAATTATTATCGTTCCGAAATAAAGAAAGGAAAGATAATACCTATGAACAACAAGCTTAACAATATTTTAGCGTGTCTTGTATCAGCGGCAATAGTTACAGGTGCCTCATATATGCCAATGATCACGGCAACAGCCTATGCACCTACTCCGACAACTGTTTTTACAGCGGTCGAAAAGGTCTCAATGAATGTAGATACAATAACTCTCGGAAAAGGCGAAACCTATAATATTCTGGCAAAAATAACTCCTGCTGATTCATCGAGCAAATCTCTGATGTGGCTTTCGAGCAATCCGAAAGTAGTTTATGTGGACAACACAGGAAAAATAACTGCAAAGGGTGTCGGCACAGCAACTGTCTCGGCGATTGCACATAACGGCAAAAAATCACTTTGTTATGTAAAGGTTCAGGAAGCACCTTCGGGTATCACGCTCAATTATCATAATATTGAATTGGGCGTGGGAGAAAGCTGCACATTCAGCTCATCTGTTCCGTCAGGTACAGTCTCTCACAGCACAATCTATACATCAAGCGATAATAAAATAGCTTACATCAACTCAAATCATGAGCTGGTCGCCAAAAAGGAAGGTACTGTGACTATAACGGTAAAGACCTTCAACGGAAAGACAGATACCTGTAAGGTGACAGTCAAAAAAGCTCCGTCAGGTATTTTTCTCAATAAAAATTCCATAATACTTGCAACAGGAGATAAATTCAAATTTGATTCATCACTTCCGCAGGGAACAGCTTCTATGTCAAGAACCTACTCCTCAAGTGAAGAAAGTATCGTTTCATGCAGTGCAAACGGAAGTATCGAAGCCAAAAAAGTCGGTACGGCATATATAACGGTCAAGACCTTTAACGGCATGACAGATAAATGCAAGGTCACCGTCAAAAAAGCTCCCGATTCGATATCGGTGAGGAAAAATTATGCCGAGCTGTATCCCGGCGATACATTCAAGATATATTACAGTATCCCAAGCAATACCTATACAAAAAGCATAACATATTCGAGCAATAATCAGTCTGTTGCATCTGTTGACGGCAACGGTCTTGTAACAGCCAAAAATTCGGGCAGTGCAAGAATAACCGTCAAGACAGCCAACGGCAAAACAGCATTTGTTGATATAGATGTAATAAAGCTCCCCGAAATAAATGAATGGAGTTCTGATGCCGACATCCTTAATTCTGTCAGAGTAAACCCCGTAAAGACAAATTCAAGACTTCTTGATGATAAAATAGACAGTATTTTCGGCAGTATCATCAATTCAAAAATGAGCAATGCCCAAAAGGTTCAGGCTTGTTTTGACTACCTCGCAACAAATATTAGCTATGCCTACATCTCATACGACTATTCCCCCGTTTACGGAGTAAGCTATGTAAACGGCAATGACAGGGATATAGTGGTATCCGCTTACTCCACTCTTGTCAAAAAACTTGGAAACTGCTATGATTACGCTTGTACACTTGCGGCAGTCATGCAGAGACTCGGCTATGATGCTCATGTAGTTCATGGACTTGTGGGAATGAGTGCAGGCGGCTATGGCAATCACTATTGGGTAGATGTAAATATCAACGGCAGACATTATATATTTGATGCACAGGTCGAAAACAATAATCTCGGTTGGGGCGGTAAGGTAAATCACTATTTCTACTGCCTGAAACCCGAAAGTACCTCAATGTACATCTATCAGCAAACATGGAGTA
>CACXGJ010000252.1 GCA_902767125.1 uncultured Ruminococcus sp.
CGTCTCCTGCTGTTACAAAGTCATCCTTCTGACCATCCATCCACTTTGTACCCTCAAGGGCATATCCGCCGATATGCTTTATGCTTTTGGGAAGCTGTATATTTGCAAGCGACCTGCAGTCAAAAAAAGCGTACTCCCCTATATTATCCATCTTTTCGGGCATTTTCAGCTCCGTAAGACTTTTACAGCCTGAAAAACAGTATCTTCCCAAGGTCTGCACACCCTCGGATATATCTACCGATTTTAATGCGGTACATTCCGAAAATGCACAGTCACCCACATTTTTCACATTTGACGGTATTATCAGCTTTTTAAGAGAACTGCAAAGTGCAAAGGCATTTGAACCTATATCCGTTATATAGCTTGATACCTCGATCTCCTTTATGGTTTTGTTATACATGAAGGCGGCTGAATCGACCATTGTCACATAATATTTATCTACCTTTGAGGGCAGCTTCTCATAAAGACCATTTCCCTTATATCTGACTATTGCAGCACTTTTGCCGTCATCAAGTATCCTGTACGTATAGTCTCCCTTATTAAGAATATCTGCCGCATATATCTCTGTCCCCGACAATGGCAGAACACATATCATCATAAGAAATGCTGCCATCAGCAAAAATGATCTTTTCAAAAAACCATGTTTCATCAGCTTTACTCTCTTTCTATGTCTTTTTCGATAAGTCTAATAATATCATATAATGCCCGTTTTTTCAATACCCTAAAAAATAACGCTTTCATTTTCTATAATCATATGATATAATTTTCATAAAGTCTGCGATGACATTTGTAACAGTTTTGAAAATTAATGATATCAAAATTATTACAATTCTAAAAAATGACTTTTAAAACGCTCGATATAATGTTATAATAACATAAGCAATAAAAAAATCAATTGCTTATCTTTGAAAGGGTGAAATTTATTTGAAAGAAGCTATCGAAAGATCAAATGATATAATCGCAGGGAGAAATCCCGTAAGCGAAGCTGTCAGTTCAGGTCGTGCTATCGAAAGCATCCTTATTGCAAAGGGTGAACTGAACGGCTCTATAAAAGTAATTGTTGCAAAGGCAAAAGACAGGCACATACCCATAAAGGAAGTTGACAGAAAAAAACTTGACTATATGTGCGGAAACGCTGCCCATCAGGGTATAATCGCTGTTGCAGCCGTCAAGGAATATTCCACGGTCGAGGATATATTTGCCCTTGCACAAAGCCGCCATGAACAGCCCTTTATAATAATACTCGATGAGATCGAGGATCCTCATAATCTCGGAGCTATAATAAGAACTGCAGAATGTGCAGGGGCTCACGGCATTATCATTTCAAAAAGACGTGCTGTGGGACTGAATTACACTGTCGGAAAGGCATCCGCAGGAGCATATGAATATATCCCCGTTGCAAGAGTCAACAACATACCTGCTGTCATTGATGAACTCAAGGAAAAGGGCTGCTGGATATACGGTGCTGACATGAACGGCTCGGTATATGCCGAGAATGATCTTAAGGGAGCCTGTGCCTTGGTCATCGGCTCGGAGGGAAAGGGACTCGGTAGACTTGTCAAAGAAAAATGCGATGTTATATTATCCCTGCCAATGTGCGGAAAAATAAACTCTCTGAATGCCTCGGTCGCAGCAGGTATACTGATGTACGAATTTACAAGACAGCGGCTCGGAATAAAATCAGTAAACGGAGAGTGATAATATAATGTCTAATATTGATGAGAATAACAACGGTAACAAAAACAGCAAGAAAACATCTGAACCTGACGAGAAACTCAAAACCATGAAATCACGCCTTGAGAAGCTCATCATGTCAATGAAAAAACCTGATGAAGATGAGCTTGAGGATACACCGGGGTTTGAAATAAAGGATATTTTCGCCAATATAAAAGAATCAGATGATCAAACCAAGGCTGAAAATGTCGTTACCGATACAGAACTCAAAGAAAATAAAAAAGCTCCCGTCATCCACGATACCGTAAAGGATACGGATGCCGATGAGAGTTTATCCTCACATGAAGAAAAAAATGTGACACACGATGAACCCGAAAAAGCTGCACAACCTGAAGCTGTTACGGTAATTGAGCCTGAACAAACACCTCAAGCCTCTGTTGTCACCGATGAATCAAAAAAGGAAGTTGATGAACCTGTACAGAAAAAGCCGAAAATACATAAGCTCCCCGATAAAAAAGTCGAACATGAAAAAAATCTTCAGGAGGGTACAAAGCTCCCTATAAAGTATTCCGCTGATAATTCAGGCAGCTTTACTGTATTGGCAGGTAAGTTCACACGCATACTGCGTACAGAATTTCAGGAAACACAGCTTTACATAAGATCAAATTCAACTCCCGATTTGAAAGAAGTAAAGGAAACAAAGGAAATAAAAGAAAAACAACCTCCTCGTTCCAATGTTATCCCAATGCCTAATGTTAAGCCGAAGAATGAAACAGTGCCTCCCAAAACTGTGCCGGAAAAAGCAGAAAAAGCTCCCGATGTTCCGACTATCATAAAAAAAGTCGAGCCTGTCACCGAAAAGTCGGATACTCCCGAAGCACCCAAAAAACAGGCTTCAAATAATAATAAAAAATCCAAATTCAGCTTCAAGGATTTCTTCAGTGCCATCCCCGATGAGATCGCCAATGACTCAAAGCAAAAGCCCAAGCCTAAAAAGCCTCTTGATGATTACACTGATGAAAAGGATGCCGAAGACATCCGAACAGAAATAGAAAAAAATCTTCATACAGTAGTCATCAAAAGCTCTATACTTTTTATAACCGCCGTTGTATCGGTGATAGCTGCTTCTGTCGCACAATTCTCAAATCTTTTTTCGGAGGCAATGCGTACAGGCTGGCTGTTTTTTGCAGTCATATCCTTTGCATTGTTCTGTGTTGCAGTAATAACAGAGCATAAGACTATCGTCAACGGTCTCATGCCGTTGAGACATTTCAAGGCTAATTCGGATACTGCCGCTGCTGTGACCGCCCTTACAGTCGGTATACAGTCTATAACAGCTATGTTCACCCCTCATGCCTTTATTGACGGAACATATCACATATATGTTCCTATCGCTGTCATAGCTCTGCTTTGCAACAGTATCGGAAAGCTCCTTATAATCACAAGAACTCTTGATAACTTCAAATTCCTTGCAAAGCCGTCACCGAAATATGCAGGAAAAATATATACCGATACAAAAAATGCGGAAAAAATGACAAGTGATTTCCCGTCAAAAAATACTATAATAGCATATATGAAACGCTCAAAATTTATGAGCAATTTTTTGAGATTATCCTATGCGTCAGATCCCAGCGAGGTACTTGCCTCAAAGATAGCTCCTGTTACAACTGCAATAGCCCTGATACTCGGAATATCCTACGGACTTATGACAATGAATTTTGCAGGAGGGATTTCCTCAATGGCACTGACTGCCTGTGTAGGTACTCCCATGATGTGCCTTATAGTTCTGAACATCCCCATGAAAATACTTTGCAGAAGCACACTCAACATTGATGCGATGATATCGGGATATGATGCAGTACAGCAGTTCTGTGACACAAACTCGATCATGGTAGATGCCTCACAGCTTTACCCGGAGGGTACAGTAACACTCAACGGAATGAAAATATTCCGTCAAAGCAAGATAAATGATGCCATGCAGGCAGGTGCTGCGGTAATGTATGCGGTGAACGGAACCATGAGCTATATCTTTGAAAACATGATACACTGCTCAAAAGAAAAGCTGCCCAAGGTCGACAGCATTGTATATGAGGATGACAAAGGTCTTCTTGCATGGGCAAATAAACAAAGGATACTCATCGGAAACAGAACTCTGCTCGAAACTCATAATATAAAAGTCCCAAAAAAAGAGCTTGAAGAAAAATACCTCAAAACAGGCGGTGAAATAACCTACATCTCAATCAACGGAGAATTGGTCGTTATGTTTGTGCTTTCATACAAGGCCGACAAAAAAATCGCTGCAGAGCTTCGTGAGCTTGAAGCAAGCGGTGTCAGCCTTATTGTGAGAACTATTGATCCGCACATCACAAAGGAAAAGATCGCTAAAAAATTCGGTCTTTTTGAAAGATGTGTCACTGTCCTTCCGACAGGTCTCGGAAATATCTGCAATGAGGTCACATCATCCGTCGATGAGCAGTCAAGGGCATATCTTGTCACAAAGGGCAGACTGTCATCATTTGCAAGAGCTGTTTCAGGCTGCATCAAAATGAAATCTTCCATTATGATATCAAAGCTGCTTCAGCTTGCGAGCATCATTTTCGGAACAGTAGTATTTACTCTGATATCCTTTGTATCAGGCTTCCAAAAGCTCGGCAGTATCGAGATACTTATATATATCGTCTTCTGGGCATTGGTCATGATAACAGCATCACTCATAAAAAATAAATAAAGGAATGGGATCAAAAAAATGAAAGTTGCACCTTCACTTCTTTCCTGTGATTTTGCAAGAATGGGAGAGGAAATCAAAAAAGTTGACAAAGCAGGAGCTGACTGGATACACCTTGATGTCATGGACGGACACTTTGTCCCCAATCTGACAATAGGTCCGTCTATCGTATCGGCTGTCAGACCGTATACCAAGCTGCCCTTTGACGTACACCTTATGATAGACTATCCGCTTGACTATATAGATGCTTTTGCGGATGCGGGAGCTGATATCATCACCTTTCACATTGAAGCTATGTCCGATATCCTTATGACCATCGACAAGATAAGATCAAGAAACATCAAGCCCGGTCTTGTCATAAAGCCCAACACCCCTGCCGAAGATGTCTTTCCGTACCTCGATAAAGTCTATATGATACTTGTAATGACCGTTGAACCGGGCTTCGGAGGACAGTCCTTCATGGCTGATATGATGCCAAAGGTAACGGCTATCAAAAACGAATGTGCAAGAAGAAATCTGAATGTTCTGGTCGAGGTCGATGGGGGAATATCCGAAAAAACTGCCTCCACAGCTTCAAAAGCAGGTGTTGATGTCTGTGTATCGGGAACAGGTGTCTTCAAGGCACAGGATACTGCTGCTGCTGTTGCAGCCATCAAAAATGCCTGATATCAAAAAAGGAATGTAATTTTATGATAAAAATATTCAAAGCAAATGAGCAGAATTTAAAGGATATGATCAATCTCCGTATCGAAATGCTGAAGGAGGTCAACTGCCTTTCGGATGAATACAAATTTGAGGATGAGTTCATTGAAGTAACCCGAAATTATTTTTCCGGTGACCGACAATCCACCATGATAGCATATAATAATGATGAGCCTGTGGGCTGTGCGACTATGTGCTACATCGAGCTTCTTCCCACCTACAGACATCAGACAGGCAAGCATACCCATTTGATGAATGTCTATACAAAAAAGAATTTCCGCAAACAGGGCATTGCTTCAACTATGCTCTATATGCTCATCGAAGAAGCAAAGGAAAACAATGTTACAGAGATAACCCTCTATCCCACCGAGCAAGTTAAAAGTCTCTGCAAAAGATATGGCTTTGTACAGTCAGATGAACGTATGGTACTGAATTTTTCAGAGCTGCTCCGAAAAAATATTGCAGACTTTGAAAAATACGGATGTCACATACACAAATGCGGCTGCTGAAAAATACCATTTAGACAATTTATCGAATTTGTCGTAAGTATTGTATTTATTAATAAATTCGTAACAATTGTATGTTATAATTGTATTTATTTCAGTAAAAAATTAAAAGGAGCGTTATTATTATGAACAAAAAAAACAATGAAAAGATAAACCCTGCTTCAGATAATGTTGAAGCATCTGCACCTGCTGCTGATGAGGTAACAGAAGAAGTAAAAGCAGAACAAGCATCTGTTGTTGATGAAGCTAAAACCGAAGCACCTGCCGCAGAAGCTAAAGAAGAAAAAACGACTGAAGAAGCTAAAGATGAAAA
>CACXGJ010000253.1 GCA_902767125.1 uncultured Ruminococcus sp.
ATACAATCCCATATTTTGGCAAAAATATTCTTTTTTTCATCACCTGTTATCATTATCTGCTGTTCCATTCGAGGCTCTCCTTTTACTGATTATTTTCAATTTAAAAAACGGCATTTCTATTATTCCCACAAGCGTTCCGATACCGTATGATATATGAAGGATAAAAAATACTATCGGCAGAAATATCTGAAAGATATGCTTTTTCGGTGAAGTGAGAACTGCCACCAGTGTCATTAAAAGATCAGCCATTGCATATAGTGATATCAATACTATAAACGGCAGGAACATCCATGACATATTGAAAATACCTCCTGCAACGGCTACCGCTCCGCTCAAGATCAAAAACAAAACAAACATGAACGGTACAAAGTGAAATGATGACAGGCACTGATAGCATACGCACAACGTCAGACCTATCCATCTGCCATTGCCGAATTTCTGTTTTATCATTCCGAAAAGACTGTTTCTTATGTGCTGATATGATATTATCTCATCACTCTGACATATCTTATAGCCTGCTTTTCTCATACGATAATGAAGCTCATTGTCTTCTGTTCTTCCCAGGTCTTCATTGAACAAGCCGACTTTATCAAATACCTCTCTCTTATATGCTCCGTGAAATATTGATGAAACATATCTCTTACCCTCACTCCTACGCCTGTAGCCTGCTATTGAGCTTCCGAACATTGAGCTTTCCGCAAGAAACAGCATTTCCTTGAAGGGCGTAGGATCATCTATTTTATTCGGTCTTGCACCTCCGCAGATATCCTCACCGCTTTCGATCACTTCAATATTCTTCTCAATGAAATTTTCGGGTATCTCCGCATGAGCATCAACTCTTATTATAACATCCCCCGCAGCATTGCTTATAGCTGTATTCCAGCCTGATGCCTGATTTCTGCCTCTGTTCGTGAGAATCTTTATGTCAATGTAATTACTCTTGTTTTCATCCGAAAACCTGCCGAATATATTTCTTGTATCATCCGAGGAATTACTGTCAATAAGAACTATCTCTGTCTTATCTTTCGGATAAGTTTGTTTTTTGACCTGTTCAAGGAGATTTCCTATGACCTTTCCTTCATTTCTTGCAATAATGCAAAGTGATACAGTCATCCAAACACTTCCTTTTCTTACCAAAAATTAGCAAATGCACTTGCTCCCGCAACTGTTATGATACCTGCAAGCACCAATGAAAGACTGCTTACTGCTCCCTCGATCTCACCTATTTCCATAGCCTTTGCCGTACCCATAGCATGAGAGGATGTGCCTATTGCAACACCCTTTGCGACAGGCTCGGTTATCCTGAATATCCTGCATACGGCTTCAGCAAGCATATTGCCGATTATTCCCGTTATTATTATAACCGAGGCTGTTACGGCAACATATCCGCCAAGCTCCTCGGATATGCCCATTCCTATCGCCGTGGTGATGGACTTCGGAAGAAAGGTCGCATAGGTCGCATGGTCAAAGCTGAAAATAAACGCAAACAGCAGTATATTCAGCAGACTTGTCACAACTCCCGATGATATGCCTGCTATAAGAGCCTTATAATTTTTCTTCAGTATATCCAGCTTTTCATACAAAGGCACCGCAAGGCATACCGTTGACGGAGTTATCATACAGCTTATGAAGCCTGCACCATTTTGATATGAATCATAATCTATGTTGAATGATACAAGCACTGTTATGATAATGGCAACAGCTATCAGTATCGGATTAAAAACTGCAAGCTTGAGCTTCTTTTTCAAAAGAAGTCCTATACCGTATGCCAGAAATGTCAGTGATATACCGAAGAATACCGAATTTTGAAAAATCTCCATTTATTTTTTCCTCTCATTTTTGGACAATTTTATGACAAGCTGTGTCACCAAACCCGAAATTATCATTACAACTATTGTTGAAACGACTGTCACAACAGCATATTGCCACAAATTATTCTGAATAATGCCCCATGATTTGAGCAGTCCCACCGCAGGCGGCACAAACATTACCGGCATTATTTCTATTAAAAATTTACTTACTTCCCTGATATCGCTTACTTTTATGACCTTTGTGCATAAAAGAGTGAACAGAATGATTATCCCGTAAATACTCGCAGGTATCGGCAGGGGTATCCATTTATTCAGTACCTCTCCCGTAAATGATATCAATATAATGATACAGAACTGTTTCAAATACTTCATAATTTCAATCTCTTATCCCCAGCAAATAAAGTGTCTGTTTGTCATGTACTCCGTTATAGAACTTATCGAGAACCTTTTGGAATATCCCGATATTCAGGTCTGCCTGATGAAAAAGTGTCATGCAGGAGCATATCTTTTGACTGTCAATGTATCCGACAATATCCCTTATATCTCCGCCATTTTCAAGCAGAGCCGATGAAATTTCAATAAGACGTTCCTTGAGGATATCATTTTCAAGATAAGCCTTTGCCTCATCAAGAGACACTATGCCGTAAAAATGACTCATCCAAGATTGTCCGAGTCCCCTCATCTGTGGAAAGATATACCATATCCAATGGCTTTTTTTACGTCCGTTTTTTATCTCCTTCAAAGCAGTTTCATATCCTTCATATCCGTCCTGTGCTTTTATAAATCTTTCAAGATCAAATCCCATAATATCACCTTACTATAAATTCAAGATAGATCTTCTTTTCGACATTATTCATATCTTTTACCTTCACACACACATCATACAATACCTTTTCATGCGGCTTATATACGGCTATATTATTTTTGCTGACATTTACGATCTGCCAGCTTGAGTCATACTTTTTCTTGACAAATACAGAAAATGTATATTCACCGTAACCACCCTCTGCACTCGGCAGTATAATGGCATTACTTCCATATGGTACAAATTCCGAATGTACGGATGATGTATTTTTGAGTGTATACTGTCCGTCAGTTATCCTGCCGTATTTTTCGCATATGAACTGTTCAAAAAGAGTCCTTATATCCTCAAGCAGAATATTCTCATATTCCCTGTTGCTGTTATATGCTATTACACGAACACATTTCAAAAGATACTCATAAAATTCCGTTATGTAATGAAAGATGTTCATTCCCCACTTGTGATTATAATTTGCAAGTATCTCCGCTCTCGGAAATTTTATCACATGAGCATTCGGCAAAGCATCCTCAAGCATTTCATACGCCAATTCCATAGACCTGTTCTTTATCGGTATATTTCCTCCGCCTGCAAAGGTCATGATATTTCCGTTTGCATCTATGTATCTCTCACAAGGAAAAAGCTCTGCTATAATGATCTTATTTTCATCAAAATTTTCCTTGATAAGCTCTATATACTGATATATAAATCCCGCCATTGTAAATTCATCCTCGAAAGCAACGAATGTATCAAGCACCTCGATCCCCATATTGTCCAGCAGATCAATATTTTCTTCAAGAGCATTCGTAAGTGTTATATAGGTGAAGTCATATTCATCTGTCACACCCTTTTTACGAACCTTGAGAATCTTTTTTGATATGAGATTTGTCATATCCAATACAAGAAAATCTGCATCAGATACTTTTATATACTCAATGACCTTCTTGTTGATATCAAGAGCCGCACATCTTTTCTGGAAATTATGATTTGAATTTACAAAATCATCTTCTGTACAAATCTGTTCTTCGGATAATTTCGGAGAACATATCGAAAATATATTTGAATTGATAACACACTTTTTTATCTCAAAGCCTCCGTCATCACCGAACATTCCGAATATATCCCTTGAAACACATCCGCCAAGTATATTTACCGTCTTTTTTTGCACCACTTATATTAACTCCCAACTTAAAATATAATTTTAAAATATACCTGTATTATTATAATATATATTTTTTTATAATGCAATATTTTACAAAAATACAATTACACGAAAAAATTTTGTCTTGAAATTTATATATTTATGTGATAGAATATATTGGATATTTTTTTGTAGGAGGAAAATTTATGTCAGGACACTCAAAATGGAGTACTATAAAGCGTAAAAAGGAAAAAACAGACGGTGCAAGAGCAAAGGTATTTACAAAAATCGGAAGAGAATTAGCTGTTGCAGTCCGTGAAGGCGGAAGTGCCGCTCCTTCGGCAAACTCTAAACTCCGTGAATGTATCGCAAAAGCAAAAGCCAACAATGTTCCTAACGACAATATTGAACGTATCATCAAAAAGGCAGCAGGCAGCAGCGATTCAAGCACCTATGAGTCTATCACATACGAGGGATATGGTCCTTGCGGTATCGCTGTTATAGTCGAAACTCTCACCGACAACAGAAACCGTACTGCAGGTGACATACGTCATTACTTCGATAAATTCGGCGGAAACCTCGGTACACAGGGCTGTGTGTCTTTCATGTTCACTAAAAAAGGTCTTATTGTTATCGAAAAAGAGGACAATGACGAGGATAAGCTCATGGAGGATGCACTTGAAGCAGGTGCATCAGATTTTTTGGCTGAAGAAACAGATGTATATGAGATATACACTGAACCCGAAGACTTCGGTACAGTTATGGAAGCTCTTGAGGCAAAGGGCTATGAATTTGTATCAGCCGATGTTTCTATGATACCCTCAACTTACAACAAGATAGATGACGAGGAAGCAGCCGAAAAAATGCAGAAGCTTTTGGATATGCTTGATGATAATGATGATGTACAGAACGTATATCATAACTGGGATATGCCGGAAGATGACGGCGAAGAATAAGTCTATCATCTAAAACACGCATTAATACAGAATCTTTAAGAATCAAAACAGTGTCGATGGTGGTACTTTCACTTTGAACTGTTGAAAAACAAAATTATTCCCCACAGAAAATTTTAATTTCTGTGGGGATTTTCGCATTTGACTGATATTTATTTATGAAGTTCAATATGTTTAAAAGTGCGATTATTACTTGGGGTATACGAACGAGATAACTGTCAATATTTATGATTATCATTCACAAATATAATTATGCCTATATATGCCGGAAAACAGCTATCAGACGTAGTCTGACGCTGTTTTCCGAGATTTATGTTTTGTTGTGAGTTACTTGATTTCCTTTAGAATTTTAAGTATTCTTTTTGTCTTTCCCTGCTTAACCGTTACAGCCTTGCCTATTCTGTAAAAGAACAGCACAGGCAGCAGTGCTTTGTGCTTATAGTAAAACGGATAATATTTCTTTACGGATTCAAGCGGCATAAAGAGTTTGTTTCTTATATAAGCTCTTTTTCCTTTTTCTCCACCGCCGTTTTTCTTAACTCTGTTCTCTATGCTGTTTTGAAACGTTCCATAAGTACCGGAAAAAATAACATATTCCAACATTTTACAATCTTGTTCAGTCAGTTCACTGCCTCCGAATAAATGCAGAGCAAGAGAACGATTCTGCTGCTCAAAATCACTGATACCGAGTTTTTTCATTTCGGATGATATGTATTCTTCATCAAGCTGACTGCCAAGCTTCTGCCGGAAAACATAAATATCAAGCAATGATCGCAAGCCTGTTCCTCGACCGGAGAAATGCTTGTATTCATGGGCTGTCAGATAGATGTACAGATCCTCGTTTCGGAAATGATAACCGAAATTATTATCTTCATCCTTTATCAGACGATCTTTAACATTCTTGTAATACTGATATATTTCAGGCTTATTGGATTGTCCGAACAGTCCTGTGTGCATTTCAAAATTGCTTACAGGCTGCTTGAAATATACATCGTGGTTTCCTTTTCCGAAATGTTTACATGAAAAGCCGAGATCAAGCAGTATGTCACGAACACTTTCGGCGTATTCCTTGTCAAAGAGAATATCAAAATCAGACATCTGACGCATACCGATAGAGGGATACAACTCTTTGATAATCGTTCCTTTTAATGGCATATACCATATCTTTTCCTGCTCCAGACGTTCAAACAATTTCTTTTTATCAATCTCCATTGCTGTAATCTTGCGGATAGATTTCATTTTTGCCTGATAGAAATTATGATCTCGAATCCCTGCTGTTTCCAGTGCATAACAAACGATCGCTGTAAGGAAATGTTTGTTTGCTGCTTTACGAAGCTGCTCCGGATCAAAGCCTTCTATACGTTTCTTATCCGGAATCGTACCGTTCACAGCACAACCGGAAAGATATATCACTCCGTCAATCGCTTTGCGGTATTCCTCTTTAGTCATGCTTCTTCCACTGCTACTCAAAACATGGACAAATATACCCATGTTGAGAAAATTCCTGCTTCAACCTGTATGCTTTTGACAACGA
>CACXGJ010000254.1 GCA_902767125.1 uncultured Ruminococcus sp.
ATACAATAGAGACGAATGCCTATATAATACGTGGCGAAACATATATAAAATATGATAAAGAAGGAGTGATATCCTATACTGCATCTGACGGTGACAAGATATCAAAAGGTGAAACAGTTGCCAATGTATTTTCAAACTCCAACCTGTCGGGCAAAAAGCATGAGCTTGATGAGCTTGAGAAGAAGCTTGCTTCGTTGGAACAGCTTGAAAAAAATATCGGAACATTTTCGCAAAGTCCCGATGACATTGACGGAACAATAGATTCACTGCTCTGTCAGTCAAATATCAGTCTGATAAATAAGGATATCGCACTTGCTGATGAGAATGTTCAGAATATAGTTTACTGCATAAATGAACGTCAGCTTATCACGGGAAAGACAAACAGTTACAGCAGTTCAATAAATGAAATAAAGAGCAGGATAAATGCCATAAAAAAAGCAGATGCGTCAATCCAGAAGGTGACCTCTGTAAATGCACCGGTATCGGGATATTTTTCTGCAAGGACAGACGGCTTTGAAGGAGCATTTGATATATCAAAGCTTGACAGTCTCATGCCGGGATCGCTCGATGATGATAAGATAAAAGCAAAGAATGTTGATGAGAATGTCATCGGAAAGATAGTTGACAAGGTATATTGGTATCTGGCAATGGAGGTTTCGGCGGATGATGCAGTCAGAGTTAAAAATGCGAATTATCTTGAGGTGAATATCCCTGTTGTTTCAAACAAGAATATTGCTGTGGAGATCGAAAGCATCAATCAGAAGGACAGACAATCAGATGCAGTGGTGATTCTGAAGGGAACGTATATGAATCCGCAGATGACCAATATCAGAAAGGAAAACATTTCCTTGATACTTGATGATTTTACGGGGATATATGTACCCAAATCTGCTGTGCATGAGGAGACGCTGAAATTCTATGAGACAGACGAAAACGGTGAAAACGGAAAAACAATCGAAAAAACTGTTTCGGGTGTATATATCAGGCGTGGTAATGAGATATCATTCAGACAGATAATACCTATATATTCGGGAGAGGATTATATTATAAGCAGCATAGACCAGGGTGATGAACCGATTTCATACGAATCATCACTGCTTCAGATATATGATCAGATAGTGACGGAAGGAGCAAATCTTTATGCAGGAAAAATTGTCCAGAGAAATTCTTGAAAGGCTTGATGCTGTAAAGGCAAATTATTTTGAGATACTTGAAAATATATCAAGGTCGGCGGAAAAATCGGGCAGGTCATCCGATGACATAACATTTCTTGCCGCAACAAAAACTGTTGAACCGATGGTAATAAATCATGCTGTTTCATTGGGACTCAAGCATATCGGAGAAAACAAGGTACAGGAGCTTTTGTCAAAGTATGATGAATATGACCTTAAAAACTGTGACCTTCAGTTTATAGGGCATTTGCAGTCAAATAAGGTAAGACAGATAATTGATAAAGTCTCCCTTATACAATCGGTGGACAGCTTTAAGCTGGCTAATGAAATTTCCAAACAAAGTGTTAAAAACAGCATTACATCAAATATACTTATCGAGGTCAACATAGGCAGGGAACAGAATAAATCAGGTGTAATGAAAGAAGAATTGGATGAACTTATCGAAAAAACCTCACAGCTTGATAACGTAAAAATAAAAGGTTTGATGACGATACCGCCCGTATGTGAGAATAAGGTCGAAGTTTGCAAATTTTTTGACGAGATGTACAAAATATTTATTGACATTTCGGCGAAAACATTAGATAATGTATCTATGGATTACCTTTCAATGGGGATGTCCGATGATTATGAGCAAGCGATAATTTCTGGAGCAAATATGGTGAGGATAGGCTCACGTCTTTTCGGCTCCAGGATTTACAGATGAATTGCTTTTATAAAAAAATATTTGATTTGGAGGATTTTGGAATATGGCAGATTTGAAAGAAAAATGGAGATCATGGATGCAGAGGGCTGATGATGAAGAAGGAGATCCCGAAGCTTTTTATACCGATGATGCAGAGGCAGAAGCCACCGAGGAGGCAGCGGAGCCTGAACAGGCTCAACAGCAGGAGCCGCCGAAAAGTGCAGAGGTCATTGATAATACAGGTTCAAATGTGGTAAATATACATGATGACCAAAAGGTGCATTTTGTTTTATTTAAGCCGGAGACCTTTGATAAAGAGGTAACGACGATGGCAGACAGATTTATCGCAAAAGACACTGTTATTCTCAATATGGAGCAGACGAATAAGGATGTTGCAAAAAGAATAATAGACTTTCTGGGAGGCGTGGCATATGCCCACAGCGGAAAGATCAGCAGAGTTGCCGAGGATACGTATATAGTGATGCCGAGCCATGTTGATATTTCGGGAGATGACCTTATGGATGAGGTTGAAAGTGACAACGTCTATTTCTGAAAATTAAAGGATAGGTCAGGTATCTGATGCTGAAAGGACAGTGTGATAATATTGCTTACGTTGGACGAAATAAAAAATATCAGTTTCAAAAGTACGGGACTCCTTACAAAAAGCTATGTTCAGGAAGATGTCGATGAATTTGTCGATAATGTGATTTTAACAGTTTCAGGGCTTAATGACAGAATAAAAGAGCTTGAAGAAAAGCTGAAGATGCACGAGGAAAGGGAAGACAGTGTTCAGAGTGCCATCATTACGGCAGAAATGACAGCCAAGTCTATCATAAAGGATGCTTCTGCAAAGGCTGAAAGGATGATCAGCGAAGCAAATGAGAAGTCTTCAAAGCTGCTCGAGGATTCCAAAAGGACAGCCGAACTCGATATGTATAATTCGACTGAAAAAGCCCGTTTGCTTCTCGATAATGCTCTTGCAAATTCAGCAAAATGCGTTGATGAAAATAACAGGATGATCAATGAACAGAAAATTTATATCACTGTTCTTCAGGATGAGGCAGCCAAATTCAAAAAGGCGATACTTGATATGTACAATTCACAGCTTGAGCTTATTGAAAGATTGCCCCGTGAGGAGGATATGAAAAAATATCAGGCTGATATGAAAAAGAATTATCCGACAGAGCAGCCTGTTACTGCCGATAAGGTCGTTGAGGAACTCAAGCAGGAGGCAGAAAATGCTGTTATTCCCAAAAAGGATAAACCCGATATCAAGGTCGAAGTAAACGGCGACAAGGAAAACAAGGATGAAAACAGCGGTGAAACAGCCGTTTCAAAGCCCGAAGATGAGATAGTGTTCAATTCTCTGACTGATGAAAATATAAAAATAAAATTTGTCAATCAGAATACAAACAATAACCGCAGAAAAAACAGAAATAAAAATAAAAGAAATTGAATCAATGGGGGAATCGTTGAAAAAAATTTTTCGGTTTCCCCATTATTTATTGAAAGGAGAATGATTTGTTTGGCAGTGGCTCTTGTGATAATTTCAGGATTAATCTTGGGCGGTATAGATCAAATTATCAAATATTTTGTTTATGAGAATTTGACAAGAAACGGCTCTGTTGATGCTATCCCGCATCTGCTTTCCCTTGTCTATGTGGAGAACAGGGGAGTAGCATTCGGAATGTTTCAGAATATGCAGTGGCTTTTTTCGATTTTTACAGTCATTATAATTGCCGTGTTTATCTTCATCATGGTAAAGAAATATTTTTCGGGAAGGCTGTTTTATATTGCTTCAGCCCTGATCATAGGCGGAGGCATAGGAAATTTAACAGACCGTGTTTTCAGGGGATTTGTGATAGATTATCTGCAACTGTCATTTTTCTCTCCCGTATGCAATTTTGCCGATTACTGTGTAACGATAGGTGCGGCATTGTTTATCATCTCCATTTTTATGAGTGAGAAAAAGGTGAAGAAAGATGAATGATATTATACTGACGGTTTCGGAAAATGCCGATAATATCCGCATTGACAGATTTATCGCCGAAAATGCAGATGGTCTTACCCGTTCGGCTGTGCAGAAGCTCATTGAAGATAATAATATCACCGTGAATGGAATTTTTCCGAGCAAAAATCTGAAACTGAAATTTGGTGATGAAATAATCGTGAATATTCCGAAGCCTGAACCCTGTGAGGCAGTGCCTGAAAATATCCCGTTGGATATCGTGTTTGAAGATGATGATTTATTGGTTGTGAATAAGCCACGAGACATGGTTGTACACCCTGCAACGGGGAATTATTCCGGGACACTTGTCAATGCCCTGCTGTATCACTGCGGAGATTCGCTTTCGGGCATAAACGGAGTTCTCCGTCCCGGGATAGTTCACCGTATCGACAAGGATACAAGCGGATTATTAATCGTTGCAAAGAACGATTTTTCGCATAATCTCCTTGCGGAACAGATAAAGGAACATTCCTTTACAAGAAAGTATCAGGCGGTAGTTGTGGGGAATGTCAAAGACGATTCGGGAACAATAAATGCACCGATAGGCAGACACCCGACTGACCGAAAAAAAATGGCAGTAACTGCGAAAAATTCCCGAAATGCAGTGACACATTATAAAGTGATAGCCCGATATAACGGCTATACTCACGTTGAATTGACGCTTGAAACAGGTCGTACACATCAGATAAGAGTACACATGGCATATATCGGACACCCTGTTGCAGGAGATCCTGTATATGGCGGTAAGAAATACATCACGAAACTTAACGGACAGTGTCTTCACGCATATTACATTTCATTCGTTCACCCCCGTACAAATCAGACACTTTCATTTTCAGCCCCTTTGCCTGAATATTTTACGGATTTTCTGAAATCCATATCATAAAAGAAAAGTTTTCACTCTCTCATCAAGGGAGTGAAAACTATAAAAAATCTCTTGACAGATTTCATATATTATGTTAATATTAGCATATAATTACAGGTTTACCCCATAGGGGACGAAACAATGTTATCAGCATATGAAACAACTTCAATAAGATTGGTTTAACAAACACCCCATAGGGGACGAAAAACTATTATCTATTGCCGATGTTGCTTCGTCAAACAATGATTAATAAATGCCCCATAGGGGACGAAACCAGCGATGTACATACAATACGTCTCGGCTGTGTAACTGTTTAACAAATACCCAATACCCCATAGGGGACAGCATATTTTTGGGCAAAAAAATTTCCCACTGATTTTTGTTCAGTGGGATTTTTGCTGTTGTATTTTGTTTTAGGAGAAGTTTATGGAAGCGAATATTTTTTGATATTTTTCCATGTCAACCTGACGGCAGTTAAGGCATATCTGACGGTAGCCGTCATCTGTAAGGCGGATTTTCTGGAATGTAACGGCATTGTGACCTGTTTTGTCGGTGACGATATACCAGCTTATGATATCACCATTTTCAGCGGAGGATATTTCACTGTAAGGGTATGTTTCGTAGAGATATGCAAGCATTTCTTCATTGGTGACGGTCTTGTCGTCTACTTTTTCGATCAGGAGTGTAGCCGTACCGTCAGCGTTTTGGAGATACACACCTGATTTTGGTGTATAGCTTTCGTTTGGGATAAAAAATTCATCGGTGAATATTACATTGACACCGCCGTCAGTGTATTTAAGTTTGTCTTTAGAGTAAGTCGAAAGACCTTTTGGAAATTCCACGAAGGAAATTTCCTCTGTGCTTTCGGAAACAGAAGTTTCCTGAATTTGTGACGGCATGACAGAAGATTCCTGAATTTCGCCGTGACTGCACCCCGAAAGCATTGCTATTGAGATCAAAATCAAAAGAGTTTTTTTCATATATATTCACCGCCTGAATGAAATGTTATCCCTGTCTTTTTGAGTGACGAGTGGTATTTTTTCTTGATGGTAGGGATTTTTTGTTTGAGTGTTTTGTTGAATTTTTGGAGGAAAAGTTTTTCTTTTTGTTGTCATCAAATTTTTTGGAGCGTCTTTCGGAGCGGTTGAGTTTTTCTTCAAAGAGTCTTGTTTTGACAGGTTTACCGCAGACCTTTGCACCGTACATCATGTCGATGACTTCATCAGCCGACGCTGAAGGTATGGAAACGATGGAATGGTCATCATATATTTCTATTTTACCGATATCGGAGCCGTGGAGCATACTGCGTTCAGTGATAGATGCGACAAGGTGATTAGGAGCAACACGGCTTGCACGACCTATGTCAAGGATGATCCTGCTGAATTTGTTGTCGGAATTTTTGTATTGTTTTCTTTCCTTGACAATATCGGAGATGTTTGTTTCAGTCTGTGAAAAATGGAGCTGTAAGCCAGCGGAAGCGATGTCAAAAAGGGAATAGCCTTTTGCAAGGAGAGAGTTGACCATATCTTTGTACTGTGGAGCGATATCACTGTCAAGAGCTTCTTGTACTGTCCGAACATTTGTTTCATTGATGCGTGAATGGATATCTGCATTTGTAGGGACATCTATTTCAGTGACAGTTGATTTGAGATCATGGGCAATTTCTTTCATGGTGATGACCTGACGTCTGCCGCTGCAGATGGTGATGGAAGTGCCTTTTTTGCCGATGCGTCCTGTTCTGCCGATACGGTGGACATAATATTCGTTGTTTTGAGGGATGTCGTAGTTAAAGACGATTTCAACGTCATTGACATCAATGCCTCTTGCGGCAACGTCAGTTGCAACGAGTATAGCAGTTGAGCCGTAGCGGAATTTATCCATGACAGTTGAACGCTGTGACTGCTTCAGGTCACCGTGAAGGGCTTCGGCATTAAATCCGCTTTTTATGAGGTCTTCCGACAGTTCATCGACCATTTTTTTGGTATTGCAGAAGACCATTGCAAGTGACGGTTTGTAATAGTGAAGAAGGAGCTTGAGTGCATCAGATTTTCTTCCCATTGGGACATCGACATAATTTTGTTCAATATTATCGACAGTGACCTGTTTTTTGTTTATCTGTATGAGTTGGGGATTTTTTTGAAATTCCTCGGTGATAGCCATGATAGAGGGAGGCATTGTTGCGGAAAACAGTACAGTCTGACGGTTTTGAGGAGTTTCACGGAGGATGGTTTCCATATCCTCCTTGAAGCCCATGCTCAACATTTCATCAGCTTCATCAAGGACAACCAATTTGATGTTGTCGAGCTTGAGAGTTTTTCTTCTCATGTGATCCATGATTCTTCCCGGAGTGCCGATGACGATATTGGCGTGTTTGAGACGGGTAATTTGTCTGTCCATAGCCGCCCC
>CACXGJ010000255.1 GCA_902767125.1 uncultured Ruminococcus sp.
AGCTTTCTTATCTACCGCAAAACCGACATTTTCCATTGAAGCAAGAACTTTTGCAAGAGGTATCTCTATTTCATCAAGCAGTTTTGACTGCTGTTTCTCCGCTATCTCTTTTGAAAGACTTTCATACAGAGGAATCAGCTTTAATGTCTGATAGCCCTTCAGACTTTCTTTTTTGCACTTGTAAGGAGTTATCTCATAAGCAAGCTTTTCAAGCGAATAGTCCTTTCTGTCGGGATTCAGGAGATATGCCGCAAGGCTTGTATCAAATACAATGGAATGGCAGTCAATGCCCATATTATCCAGCACCCCAAATACAGGCTTGCAGTTATCGGTAATTTTCCCTATGCTGTCATCTTTGAAGAATTTTTCGATAAATTCCTCAAAGTCAGGCATAAAATTATTAAGAGAATACACTGTTTCACCATCGGATAATTCCATATTAAGTATCATACTGCTATCCGCTTCGGCAATGAAATATATATTTTTATTTTTGAATTTTTCGCAAAGATTCAGCAAATTATCAGGCTCGGAATATTCAAGTGTAATTATCTCTTTAGTTTCGGTTTCGGCAGGGATATCCTCAACACTGAAATCAAATTTTTTCATCAATGAAAACAGCTCTAATTTCGCCATGACAAGCTGTGCTTTTGAAGGATTGCCTGCTGACCTGATGTAATGGGAAATATCCGTATCAACAGGGGCATTTGTGCATATCGTTCCAAGCATACGGCTCATATATGCGTTTTCCTTTCCGTCAATCAGCTTTTGACGAACACCTTTTTTTACATCAATCGTATATATATTTTCATATATATAATCAAGATTGCCGAATCTCGATATTAAATCCTTTGCACCTTTTTCACCTATTCCCGCAACTCCCGGAATACAGTCAGAGGTATCTCCCTGAATCGCTTTTATATCTATCAATTGAGGCGGTGTAACACCGTATACCTCCATTATCTTGGCTTCATCATACAGTGTAACATCAGGCTTGCCCATTTTCGTTGCCGCAATTCTTACTGTCACGGTCGGTGAAACAAGCTGCAAGCTGTCCCTGTCACCTGTCGCTATAACACATTCATAATTATTATCTGTACAGGTCTTTGCAAGTGTTCCGAGAATATCATCGGCTTCAAAGCCCTCACAGGTCACTGTTTTATATCCCAATGCCGTCAACAATTCCTTCAGCGGTTCAAGCTGACCTGCAAGCTCATCAGGCATACCGTGACGATTTGATTTATAGCCGTCATATGCTTTATGTCTGAATGTAGGTGCTTTCAGGTCAAAGGCTATTGCAACGGCATCAGGCTTTGTTTCATCGAGCAGCTTCAGAAAGGTTGTCATAAAGCCGTATATTGCATTTGTATACTGACCGTCCTTTGTCGAAAGTATCTTTATTCCGTAAAATGCCCTGTTTAAAATGCTGTTCCCGTCAAGTACAAGCAGTTTCATGCAAAAATCACTCCTAACTCCTCACTTCTCATTCCTCATTCATCTGTGGTCTTATGCTGTCCATAATGCCGACATTCTTGCCATGATGTATATAAACTCTCGGAACCCTCTTGCCGACAAGGCATACAAGCTCATAATTGATCGTACCCGTAAGCTGTGCCATTTCATCGAATGAAAAGGTATTGTTCTTACCGTCACCTATGACAATGACTTCATCGCCTGCCTTGACATTCGGGATATCGCTTATATCTATCATAAGCTGATCCATACATACTCTGCCGATAACGGGAGCCTTTTTTCCGTGAACTGTCATATAGGCACGATTGCCCAGACTTCTTGTATAACCGTCAGCATAGCCTATCGGCACAGTAGCTATTTTGGTGATCTTTTCGGTCACAAAGGTTCCTCCGTAGCTTACGGGGGTATCAGGCTCGACTATTTTTATTTGGGCGATAACACTTTTTATCTGCATAACAGGCTGTAAATCCAATTTGCCTTCAAGTTTTGATGACGGTGAAAGTCCGTATAAAATAATGCCTGCCCTTACACAGTCAAAATGTGTCTGCTTATAATCTATTATAGCACCGCTGTTTGAACAGTGAATCATATTGAAGTGAAAGCCGTCTGTGATAAGTCTGTTCACTGCATCCGTGAAACATCTGAACTGACGCATGGTAGATTCTTTACCATCCTCGCCCTCATCCGAAACCGCAAAATGAGTAAATATACCCTCTGTTTCAAGATTAGACATTTCACAGACATTTTCGATCTGCTTTATGGAATCCTTATCACGCTGTATTTTCTGATACATGAATCCTATACGGCTCATGCCTGTATCGAGCTTGATATGGATCTTGACTGTCACATCATTTTCGTATGCAAAGTCGGAAAGCTCCTTTGCATATTCCTGTGAAAAGACAGCCTGACTTATATTGTTGTCGGCGAGAGTTTTCGCCATAAATGCAGGCGTAAAGCCCAATATAAGTATAGGCAGGGTGATACCGTTTTCACGCAATTGGACAGCCTCCTCAATATTCGACACCGCAAACATCGAAGCACCCATTTTTTCATAAAGTCTTGCGAGAAATACTGCACCATGACCATAGGCATCCGCTTTTATAACACACATTATTTTTGACTTTTTATCAACAGAGTCCCTTATAACATCAAAGTTATGCTTTAAAGCATCTATATCAACTTCCGCCCAAGTTCTTCTCAAATATTTCATATGATAAACCCTCTTAAAAATAATATATAAGAATATTGTACTCTAACATTGCTCCAATGTCAATTAAGAAAAATGTTATGAAGAATGAATTTTGCATTTAATAATGTGACAAACAATTGCTATTGACAAAGACGATAATTTGTAATATATTATTGATATATTTTATTAAAGGAGTTTTGCGATGTGGAGAAAAGGTTGAACATTGGCAATGTTATTCTTACTGTTATAGCTGTTGTGCTTATAGGCGTGTTCGGATTCATCATTTACAATGACAGCAAATTTCAAAAAAACAATACTGTCGGTGTACAGACGGATACAGAGTATGAAAAGCTGATAGCAGAAAATATGCAAAGGATACAGAATCTGATAGATAATAATCTTAATGAGATAGTCGTGTACGGAGATGAATATCTGAATGACAACGCCATTGCTTCAGAGCTTGAGAATATCATTGACCAAGAATTGTTTTTTAAGATCAATGATCTGACCGCAAAATATCCAAGAGTTATAGGATATCACCTTTCCATTCCCGTGTCAAATTTTGAGGTGCATGGCGAGAGCCTTGAAACTATAATGGCTCGAATGGGGATCGTCACAACAATTGTCGGCAAAGCCTGTGTTATCCCCTCCGATACCAATACCGAAACGGAAATACAATTGGACAAAGCAGGTGCAAACACTCCTCTTAATTTCCTCAAACAGACATATGTCAAGCTCGGCAAGGTCACAATAGGCAATATTGAAGGCAGTATATCCATATCAGAGGATAAAACAAATTCATATATGTTCAAGAGAACCTCTTACGGAGATGAAACAAAAATAAAATCAGGCACAAAGGTGTATTTTGAAAGCTCCGAAAAATACAGGAATGCTGTGCCGATAATATTCTTCGGCAACAATGAATTCAAAGACACACAGCAATATTTGAATTATATCAGAGCCATTATCCAGCATCAGAATAAAAATGACAAGTATATAATAATTTGCCGAACAAAAGCCAACTCCGAACTTGATACTACTATGAGCAATATTTACGGATATAATTATATACGTACAGATGATGATATAGATTATAAAGATTTGAGCGAAAAAATATACTCCAGAATGAAGTTCCTGAAATATACCAACAGAATATCAAATGCTGTTGAAAAAGCAGAAAGTCAGCTTTTTGAAGAAACCTCCGAAGCTGAAGAATAAACAAGGAGATTTTTTTATGAAGATAACAATGTTGGGTACGGGAAATGCCCTTACCACAGAATACTATAATACCTGCTTTATCATAAGTGACAATGATAAAAATTTTTTGGTTGACGGCGGAGGCGGCAACGGTATCCTACGACAATTTAAACAATCGGGTTTTTTCTTTAATGACATACACCATATTTTTGTTACACACACTCATACCGACCATCTTTTAGGTATCATTTGGGTAATAAGAAAATTCTGCAATGTTATGAAAAAAGATACCGATTATGCTTACATCTACGCACATGATGAGGTTATAAGGATATTGAGATATTTTTCCGAAAATCTCCTTCTGCCACGACAGCAGAAATTAATAGACACACAAATACATTTTGTGACCGTCAGTGATGGCGAAGAAAAAAATATCATCGGACACAAGGTGCGTTTTTTTGATATCCATTCAACAAAAACAAAACAATTTGGCTTCTGCATGGACATCGGAAACAATGAAAAACTGACCTGCTGCGGTGATGAACCATATAATGAACTTAACCGCAAATATGCCGAAAACAGCAAATGGCTTTTGCATGAAGCATTCTGTCTTGACTCTCATGCGGATATTTTCCGCCCTTATGAAAAACATCATTCCACTGTCAAGGATGCCTGTCTGACTGCTCAAAGGCTCAATATCCCGAATCTGCT
This sequence comes from uncultured Ruminococcus sp., assembly GCA_902767125.1. Lineage (GTDB taxonomy): Bacteria > Bacillota > Clostridia > Oscillospirales > Acutalibacteraceae > UBA1213. Next base: position 4,568 of record CACXGJ010000255.1, read on the forward strand.
CCTATATCACACCGAGGACATGACTTGCCCCGACAGAAAGGAATTATATCTGACCGAGGGAAGAAAATTCTATACAGGCAATCTCTTTATCCCCGATGACCTTGAAACAATTGAATTATAAAACAATACACTCCGCTTTGAATAAAACGGAGTGTATTTTCATTTTTTATAAAACTTCCTTTGCAAGCTCTCCGAGTATTTTTATACCCTTTTCAAGCTGTTCGTCGGTCGGTGTCGAGAAGTTTATTCTGAATGAGCTGCACTGTTCATTTTCATCTGTCAGAAAAGCATTTCCGGGAACAACACATACCTTTCTCAATACAGCCTGCTTACAGAAATCTGCCATGTCCACGCCTTCGGGCAGCTTACACCATATGAACAAACCGCCTTCTATTCTCTGATAAGTTATCTTATTCGGCACTATGTATTTATCAAGCAAATCCATGCAGAAATTTGCTTTTTTTCTGTAAATCTCACGGAGATTCGCAAGATGTCCGTCAAAGTCATATTCCGTCATGAATTTGTGAGCAACCATCTGTGACCATATATTTGTGTGTACATCCTCGCCCTGCTTGCATACGACCATTTTCTGTACTATCTGCTTCGGAGCAATGACATATCCAAGACGCATACCGGGTGAAAGTATCTTTGAGAATGAGCCTGCATATGCCACAATGCCGTCTTCATCAAATGACTTTATTGACGGAACATTCTCACCGCTTATACGAAGCTCACCATATGGATTATCTTCAAGTATCATTACATTATACTTTTTGGCAAGCTCATAAATTTTCTTTCTCTTTTCAAGACTTGTTGTAACGCCTGACGGATTTTGAAAATTAGCGATTATATATATAAAACGAACATTCTTTTCATTTTGGAGAGCCTTTTCAAGTATCTCAATATTCATACCGTCACTTTCAAGCGGAATACCACAAAGACGGGCATTGTATGAACGGAATGAATTGAGGGAGCCTATGAAGCTCGGAGCTTCACATATAACGGTATCACCCTCATTGACCATAGACTTTGTTATCAGGTCCATTACCTGCTGTGCACCGGAGGTTATTATAAGGTCATCAAAATCCCTGCCGATATTATATTTATTTTTCATATGATCTCCCACAGCCTTTCTCAAGGGGGCATATCCCTCTGTAACGCTGTACTGAAGGGCGGCAATGGGATTTTCATCGAAAATCTTTGCGGATATCTCTCTTATCGCATCAACGGGGAATGCTTCGGGAGCAGGATTTCCTGCCGAAAGAGATACAACTGTCGGGTCAGCCGCATATTTGAATATCTCTCTTATGGCAGACGGTTTCAGAGTCTGAACTCTGTCGGAAATTATATATTCCATTTTGAAAAACATCTTCTTTCTTTTTAATTGATAAAATTATTTTATCACATACATCAACATCTTGCAATATTTTTTCTATCAAGTATTGTAT
>CACXGJ010000256.1 GCA_902767125.1 uncultured Ruminococcus sp.
GATACAACTACCGATGATGAAATAACATGGGGCGTAAGCTATGCAGTAGTATACGGTGAGGGCGAGCCTGAATGGATATTCACAGGAAAGCCGCAGGACGAAGAACCCGAACCTGTATTGTCAGATTATGTTGCTGTCATCAAATCCGCTGACGGTGAACCGATTGAAATTTTCCTGTATGAAGACAGCAACGGATATAACGGCTACGGCTATCACGGAAAAACCGATGTTCTTCCTGCCGGTACTTATGAGATAAAGATTTTCAACATCAACTCTCCGGAAGATTTTTACGGTGAGTATTACATCACCACGGAAACCAATATCAATACCACTCCCGGTGTGATTGAACTGAAAGAACCTGCCGCTATCTATGTAGAGCTGACTCCCGAGGAACTGTTCCCCGGTCTGTATATCGGCTATGCCATTGCAGAAAATGATGGTACTTACACGAATTATACCAGATCGGCTCCTCCTCCGTTCTATCCGCCCGAACAGGACAGCTCCGAACCTGCTGTTTCAAGCGAGCCTGAAAATCCGACTGATACACAGCCGTCACAGACTTCACAGGCTTCACAGACAACACAGCCGTCACAAACCTCTACACAGACTTCACAGACGTCTCAAGTCTCACAGACAAGCACAACTAATAACAACACTGTAAATACAGGTGATACAGTGCCGTTTATGGCTGTGATGCTCGGACTTGTTTCGGCAGTGGCTGTATTCTTCACTTCAAGAAAAAAATCTGAAGAATAATCTGAAAGTTCCATAAAAAATATATCAGCGTTGAGAATGAAAATTCCCAACGCTGATTTTTTAATTGCTGATTGGTTTTAGTCTGCCGATGCCACTTCGTCAGAGAATATCTGGACTTCTTCGGGCATATGGTCGGAATACGGTTCGACCTGTTCGGTTTTTTCCTGTTCTTCTTCGGGAATGATGACAGACTTTTCGGGAGTCTTTATCCTGACGAATGCACAGCTGTCACGGGGAATTACAAGCTCATTTCCGTCAAGATTGGTATTCATGTAGGTCTCTCCGCCTATAAATTCATCAGGTACACGGAAGGTTATCGTGTAGTCGGCGGCATTGAATACACACAAAAGCATATCATTATCATCAGCTCGTAAATATGCCATTGTTCTGCCATCGGAATTATAGTCGATAATATCGCCGTCAACAAGACATGAACAGGCATGACGCATTTTACCAAGGTCTTTATACCATTGGAGCAGGTCCTTGTCTTCATGTCCCCAAGGGAAAGTCCTTCTGTTGAATGGGTCTTTATAGCCCTCAACACCGACCTCATCGCCGTAGTATATGCACGGAACACCCGGAAGTGTATACAAAATACCGCTTGCAATTCTCATTCTTCTCAAGCCGTATTCTCTTTGTTCGGGCGAGAGCTTTGTTGAAGCCTGCCACTCTCTGCCTCTGCCGTAGAGCTTTTCGCCTGCAAGGAGAGTCAGGACTCTTTCGGTATCATGTGTGCCGAGATGATTCATCAGTGAACGCAGTACGGGACGTGGATAATTTTCTACGATGGTCATTATCATTTCAAGCATATGCTTGCCGTCACCGCAGTCGAGAAAGCCCAATATGGCATCTCTGAACGGATAGTTCATAACACTGTCAAGTTCTTTTCCATAGAGGAATCTTCTTCTTGAGCCATAGCTTTCTTTGTTGGAAGCATCCTCCCATACCTCACCCAAAAGAAGTGCATCGGGATTTTCGGCTTTTATTGCCTCACGGATGTATTCTATAAATTGGTCGGGAAGTTCGTCTGCAACATCAAGTCTCCAACCGCTGTTGCCGTTTCTTATCCATTTGCGGACGATACCGTTTTCGCCATTGATGTATTCATTGAATGAATTTGAAAGCTCCTCGACTTCGGGAAGGGTATTGAATCCCCACCATGAATTATATATATTAGGCCACTGTATAAATTTATACCATGTATAATACGGTGATGATGTTGAATTGTACGCTCCCTCGCTTTCATAGCGACCTTCACGGTTGAAATATTTGCTGTCACTGCCTGTGTGGCTGAAAACGCCGTCATTTATTATTCTTATGCCGAGCTTTTTCGCCTCCGAGCAAAGCTCTTTAAAATCCTCCTCTGTACCGAGTATGGGATCAATTTTTTCATAATCGCCCGTATCATAACGGTGATTTGAATATGCCTCGAATATCGGATTGAGATATATGCAGGTAACGCCGAGTTCATGAAGATAAGGCAGTTTCATTGTGATGCCCTTGAGGTCTCCCTGAAAGAAATCGGAATTTGTTATCATGCCAAATCCGTTTGGTCGCCAGTCGGGTATATTATTCCAATCATCCTGAATTTTTTTGTCGGGATATACCCCGTCCTTTTTCTCGCCCGAGAAATAGAATCTGTCAGGGAATATCTGATACATTATGCCTCCGGCAAGCCAGTCGGGAGTTTTAAAATCGGCATCATAGCAGGTAAGCTGAAATCTCGGCTCACAGTCGCTCATACCGAGATAGCCTTCACCAAACCCTTTTTTCATTATATAGCGTCTTCCGTGACAGGTCTCAAGACCGAAATGATACCAATACAATCCGACATTTGCGACATTTACATCACATTCCCATTGTTCATGGTCATCTCCGACCATGCCCGCCCAAAACATTCCATAAATATCTGTATCACCGCACATATCATCCTTCAATGACAAAAATGCTCCGGAGCATTTTAAATCTCTCGGCAATACTATCCTGAAATGTACGCTTGTACCGCAGGTAATTGCTCCGACAGGATTACGGTAATCCGTCTCCCTTGAATTAAAGTATCTCATTGCTACAAAACCCCTAAATAGTTTAAATTAATATATATTCCCCCATAAATATATATTATAATAAATTATATTCCCTTGTTACATTCATGTCAAGAGAGATTTCGGTTAAAAATTGGCACTGTATTCTTCGACTAAATGCCACATAGGTTCTTCGACAATAGCCTCTACTCTGATACCTTGGGCAGTATATTCTTCCGACTGCAACGCACCTGCTTTTCGGAGAGTTGCTATAACAGAGGCTTTGTCAAACGGTATCATCAGTGTGAATTTCATTAGCCGTACAGGGAGATTTTTTTCAATGGCACTCAAAAGAGCTTCTATGCCTATACCCGTTTTGGCACATATCCTTACACTGTCATGTCCCATCGGAAGATCATTCGGATTTCCGACCAAATCGCATTTATTGAAAACGGATATTATAGGTCTGTCACTGCATCCCAATTCGGTCAGTAATTTATTTGTAACATCAAGGTGAAGCTCAAATTCATCGCTTGAAGCATCACAAACATTCAGGATAATATCGGCAAGTGCAGCTTCCTCAAGGGTGGATTTGAATGCCTCGACAAGATGATGAGGAAGTCGGCGGACAAGTCCTACTGTGTCAATGAGCATGACAGATACACCGTTGGGTAATTTCAATGCCCTTGAAGTCGGATCAAGCGTTGCAAACAGCTTGTTTTCGGACAAAACACCTGCTTGTGTGAGGGTATTCATCAAGGTGGATTTTCCCGCATTGGTATATCCGACTATTGCAACAGTGATTATACCGTCTTTTTTACGCCTTGCACGAAGCTGTTCACGTCTGTTGGTCATCCTTTCAAGTTCTTCCTTGAGATACTCTATTTTTCTTCTGATATGTCTTTTATCTGTTTCAAGCTTTGTTTCACCTGGACCTCTTGTACCGACACCGCCGCCCAATCTTGACATTTCCTTGCCCTTGCCCGAAAGCCTCGGCATAAGATATTTAAGCTGTGCAAGTTCGACCTGTAATTTACCTTCATTAGTCTTTGCACGGATAGCAAATATATCAAGTATC
>CACXGJ010000257.1 GCA_902767125.1 uncultured Ruminococcus sp.
AACATAAATCGTCAAAAAGCACTATTTACAAAACGAAAAATAAAAGTATAATAATAATATAATTTGCATAAACGGAGGAACGATCAATGAAAAAACCTTTATTTGTAATAACAGAGATATTCTTATCAGCAGTATTTGTTGCAGCAGCTGCGGCGGCGGCTGCAGTTGCCGTTGATATAAAAACAGATATGTTCCATATAGACAAGCTCGATCCGCTCAAAATAAGCGGTATGTTTTCTTCCGCAAAGCAGGAGAGCAGCTCCGACAGCTCTGTCAGAAAAGAGGTCTCCGCCATGATATCTGATGATGAAAAGAAGGCTTCAAAAACAGTATCTCCTGCCAAACAGGAGGAAAGTAAGGACAGTACCCAAAGCGAAGCATCAAGTGAAGCATCTGCGGAGGAAACCAAGGAAGACTCATCGGGATTTATTGAAGAACCCCAATATCTTGAAATACAGCCCGATGAACTTGTTGAATTGGCAGAGGCTTATGAATATACATTTGAGGATGACCTGAACGGAAATAAGCTCATACTTGTAGAAGCGGACAATTCGTCAAATACGTCAAAAGCAAAAATATACTGTTATGATAAGACAGCGGACGGCTATTGGTGGAACTGCCTCGGAGACGGAAATGCCCTCACCGAAGATGCCTATATAGGCGAAAACGGTTCGGGCTATGATATAACGGCAGATTCAAAGAAAACACCTTCAGGTATATGGACACTCGGAGAAGGATTTTATATCGGCGAAAAACCCGATACGACCTATCCTATGTTTGAGATAACCGAGAATACATATTGGATAACTGACGAAAAATCAAAGTTTTTCAACAAGAAGGTAGAGGGAACAGACCAAAAGGACTGGAGCAAGGCTGATCACATGATATCATCCGAACAGTCATATAAATACGGTATAGTTGTAAATTACAATACTGATGATCCTGTAAAGGGCAAAGGCTCCGCTGTATTCATACATTGCGGTGATAAGCCCACAGAGGGCTGTATAGCTGTTCCCGAGGATATCATGCAAACTATCCTTGAATTGTTTGACAAGGACAGCAAGCCTATGGTATGGGTAACTGTATAACGAAATTTTTTGGGAGTTTTGTACATTGGAGATATTTTTTTACATACTTACGGGAGTGGCTGCTTTAACAGTGCTTTTTGTCGGAGCAAGCGAGTTTGTTTTTGAAGGAATGAAATTCAAATGGTATCACTATATACCGCAATCCGTTATAAATACAGTTCTGGGAATACTTGGTCCTTATGTTCTGATATTCATGCTTGAAAATGCAGGCGAAGCAAGAGGCGGAGTTTTAGGCATAATATATATTTTTGGAATAATCCTGAACAACCTCATATTCTTTCTGATATTTTTCAGAAGTGAAAACTTCAGCTCCAAATTTTATTTTACTTCTGCAATATTCTGTCTTTTTGTAATATCATTCTGGGTTTTTGAATTGGGAATATTATAAAAATGCTGTACGGCTTTTGACCGTACAGCTTATTTTTTTATTTATCGGATTTTTCTTCAAGGGGTTTATCCTCTTTTTTATCATCCGTTTTTTCCTCGGCGGGCTTTTCATCCTTTTTATCCTCCGATATTTCTTCGGCAGGCTCATCCTCTTTTTTATCTTCAATATCATCTTCCTCGGGAAGTGTGAAGGTTTTGTCGGCAATATGCAGATTTGATAAATTGAATATCAGTGCATAAATACAGAGGGCGATGTCACCCGAGCAGGCAAGGATATTTGAAAGTGTCGGCACTACTACCTGTGAATCTATATTGGCAACAGCATTTGACGGCATGAACATTTTTATGAACAGGTCCGCCGCAACCGTCAGACCGAGTGAAACATACAACATTCCGTATACTGCCGACTTTCTTACTGCAGCTGTATTGTTCAGACCTGCAAAGAACATCGAATGATAGAACAGGAACATCAAAAGAGCTGCAACTGCCAATATATCGAACATCTCGGTAGCTGCAACAGACCTGTGTGTATATTCCGTGAACAGCACCAGAAATCTCGAACAGCACCATATCGGTACAAGAAGACTTAAAACAGGTAATTTTGACAATGTATTATGACCTGTAAATGATACGCATGATTCAAGCAAAAGTATCCCACCGCCTGCAAGTGAAAGGATACAATGAGCTATATTGGGAGCTTCTGAAAGAAACTCGATTATCCCTCCGCTTATTATCATAAGTGATGACATAAAGCCGAACAGTCCGCATAAAATATTTTTTGGCGGCTGTATGTTGAACATCTTTTTTCTGTCGATAATGCTCAAAACCCAGCCCATTATCAGAAGTATTGCGGCTGATACCATAAAAATTGCATTACAGACCGTTGAATTGAATATGAAACCGTTGCTGCCGTAGACGTTGAATACGGTATCACATATTTTTATGCCGCCTCCTATGACTGTCAGTATAAGCATAGGAATCCAAAGTTTTTTCAGCTTCATAAATAACTTCCTTTCTTTTTATGAATTTCGTTGTGCAATGGGTATGTATCTCTTATTCTTTACCATTGAACGATATGCGGGACGGATGATTCTTCCGCCGTATGCTGCTTCTTCAATCCTGTGGGCACACCAGCCCGCTATCCTTGATACTGCAAAAAGCGGCGTGAAAAGATCACTCGGTATTCCAAGCATATCGTATACAAATCCCGAATAAAAGTCAACATTTGCACAGATGACCTTTGAACTGCCCTTTACATTCAGGAGTACATCGGGTGTAAGTCTTTCGACTGTCTTGTAAAGCTCAAATTCCTTGAGCATATCCTTTTCTTCCGCCAATTTTTCGGCTGTTCTTTTGAGGATGACCGCACGGGGATCTGAAAGCGTATATATCGCATGACCGAAGCCGTATACAAGACCTGAACCGTCACCTCTCTCTTTTCTGACAAGTGATGAAAGATAGCTGTATATCTCATCCTCATCAGACCAGTCCTTGACAGTCTCTTTCATATCAAGCATCATGGAACGCACACGAAGATTTGCACCGCCGTGACGTGGACCTTTGAGTGAGCCTATTGCCGCTGATATAGCAGAATAGGTATCTGTTCCCGAAGATGACAGTACCCTCGTCGAAAAAGTTGAGTTGTTTCCTCCGCCGTGTTCGGCATGAAGTATCATGCAAAGATCAAGCAGTTTTGCTTCAGAGTCAGTAAACTGCATATCAGGTCTCAATGCACGAAGGATAGATTCACTTGTTGAAAGTGAAAGGTCTATCGGATGGAAGAACATACTGTCCCTGTCAAAAGCTCTTTTCTTGACCTGATATGCACAGGTCATTGCTGTAGGAAGTGAGGCTATCAGCTTTATTGACTGATACATGATATTCTCAAGTGAAGTATTATCGGGATCATCATCAAACGAATACAACGCAAGCACGGAACGTCCCATCTTGTTCATAATATCCTTTGACGGTGATTTCATTATCATATCTTCAACGAAATTTTCGGGCAGCTCACGCATACTGCCAAGAGTATTCTTGAAATCATCAAGCTGTGTTTTGGTGGGAAGTGAGCCGAACAGCAGCAGCCATGCAGTTTCTTCAAAGCCGAAGCGGTTTTCTTCGATACAGGCATTTATGATATCATTGACATCTATGCCTCTGTATGTGAGCTTTCCCTGATCAGGCACACGTTCACCGTCTGCCATCATAAAGCCGTGTACATTGCATATATTTGTAAGACCTGCCATAACTCCTGTACCATCGGGATTCCTCAAACCACGCTTTACGTTGTAGGTCTGGTAATCGGAGCTGTTAAAGCCGTTGTAATGGCGGTATTCCTCGCACAGATATGAAAGCTTTTCTTTTTTGACATAATCCTGGACTGACATTTTGTCATACCTCATTTCAAAAATCATATACTTTAAACATATAGTTATTTTATTCTTTTTTGATGGTCGTGTCAAGAAATTTGATAAGAA
>CACXGJ010000258.1 GCA_902767125.1 uncultured Ruminococcus sp.
CGGTGGTGGGACTCGAACCCACACGCCCTTGCGAGCAACAGATTTTGAGTCTGCATCGTCTGCCAATTCCGACACACCGGCTCATCCGATATATAAAAAATCTTACTTGAATATTATATATCAGATCAAACTGTTTGTCAACTGTTTTTTTCTAAATGTGCATCAATTTTTTTATTGCCGAGAGCTTTGACAGCTTTGAAATTATCACCAAGAGTAACGCCACTCCGATACATGATACCAAAACAGGCACTGACCATACAAAACCTATACTTCCGAAACGAAATTTGCTTATAAAATATTCTGTCATAACACAGAATATTCCTGCAAGAACAATACCTGCTGAAACTATATAAAGCACTTTTATCTTTTTTCCTGCAAGTGAGTACAACAACACAAATTCTCCGAGCAGATATAACAGTATAGGAAAGCTTATGTTCATAAACCAGTTTATATCGGGTGTCGTAAAGTAATTCATGAGCGACAAATAAACACAGGCTGACAAAAAATCTATAAGCACACTTTTGATAAATATCTTTTTTTCCATGATTATCGGAGGAACTACACAGAACCACAGGAATATAACAGAAAGTATCACATATCTTGACCATGTTATCCTGTCGCTTATGATATAATTGCACAGCGGACACAAAACCGATATTACAGAAAAAATAACCGTTATAAAAGCTCCCACCAATTTTTTGATCTGTCTTACGACCTTTGAGATAGTTTCAACGGGATATGTAGTTACAGCGGTATCCTCGTCAATATCATTCGGATTTACAACAATGGTCGAACATAAAGGACATTTTTTCAGTGATCTGTCCAGCTCGACTCCACAGTTTACACAGTATGACATAAACATCTTCTCTTTTCATACAAGTTATTTTATACAAGATTCGACTCTATTTTAACGGGTATACCCATTTTTATAAGAGATGTAAAAAATCCTTTTTCCACATCCTTGTCACGGAATCCGCTCGTCCAATTTATATACATATTGCCGTTATAGCTTGATGCAGCTGCCGACGGCATACCTGCCATAAATCTTCCCAGCATAAATTCCACCCTGTCAATATATTTCGACATTTCGGGAGGCAGGTCAACCTTTCCCAGATTTGAAAATGTTGATGAAACAAGTGTCTCACCATACATCTTGAATGCTATGAACAAGGCTATGTTTTTGAAGCCGAGAGGTATTACTCTTACAAGGGGATTGAACTCGTCATTCAGATTCTTGCACATTATGGCATTGAGATATTTTTCCTTATTGTTCATCTTCATAAAATGATGAACTTCTTCAGTTATCTCCTTGAATGTAAATTCACCGTAACGTGGCTCTATCCCCGGATTTATATACAATGCAAAATTTCTCAAGGTTCTGCTCGGATACAGCTTACGTAAATTTATCGGAACACTTACCTTGACAGGCTTTTCCTTTCGTATACGGCTTTTGCTCTGACATTCCATGAATGATTTTATCATGAGGGATACAATAAATTCTGTGACAGTGACATTGTATTCCTTGGATTTTTCGTGTAATTTACCGAAAGGGATTATTCCCGTGATAACGCTCGTCTGATCACTCGGAAGAACTGTTCCCTTGAAGTGATAGCCCTTGGATTCGCTTCTGTCCTTCAGTGTACGGAATTTTGCATATCTCTTGAAAGCATCCTCCATTTCCTCTGGGGAATACTCGCTTTCACACAGTATGATATCCTGATATTCGGGTATTGTCTCATGATATTTCAGCTCGATATATCTTGCTGCAAGTGACTTCAGAAATATCATTCCCCCTGTACCATCGGCAAGGGCATGAAAAATTTCTATCGCTATCCTGTTATTATAGTAGGTCACACGATAAGGCATATCTTTATTATGCTCACCCCCTATTCTTCCGCAGGGACTTTGTCTTTCGGGCTGGATAAAGACATATCTGTCTGTCTCCTCGAAAAAATACCAGAAAAATCCCTTTTTCAGAACTAAATTCAGATTCACTATTCTTTTTCGGACATCATCAAGAGCCTGCTGAAGTACAGCGGGATCGACCTTTTCATTAAAGTTCAGTGACAACCTGAAATTCCCCGACCATTTCCTTGTACGCACAGCAGGATATATTTTAGCCGCATTGTCAAGCCTGTACCAATTCTTCTGCTTCAATCTTGTCATCTCCGATCATGTCATCAGGAAATTTGCTTTTTATAAATTCATATATGCTGTCAATGGCAATTTCAGCTTCTTTTATCCTCCAAAGCTGGAATATATGGAACATATTGGGATATACTTCAAGCTTGCAGTCAACACCGCTTTTTTGGAGAACCTCATTCATTCTGACAGAATCGCCGTACAATACCTCTTTGTCTCCGACCTGTATCAGAACAGGCGGATAAGTCTCATCATACCTGCCGAATACGGGAGATATCAGCGGATTCAGCGGAGAATCGTCATCAATATAATCCTCCGCAAATTTTGCAAGGACATCAGCCGAAAGCAGAGGATCAGCCTTATCATTTTTTGTATAGGTATCCGAAGTTATGGTAAGGTCAGTCCAAGGTGAAAGTGCTACTCCGCAGTGCGGCAATTTGTAACCATTCTGCTTGAGATACTGCAAGAGGGCAAATACAAGTCCTCCCCCGGCCGAATCGCCCAATATAACTATATTTTCAGGCTCATAGCCTTTTGATAATATATATTCGTAGGCTTTTGTACAATCCTCGATAGGTGCA
>CACXGJ010000259.1 GCA_902767125.1 uncultured Ruminococcus sp.
AGCAATGATTGAAAGAAGAAGTGTAAGAAGCTATAAAAATGAGATGTTGCCAAAAGCTGTTATTGATGATATAATAGAGGCAGGACTGTATGCGGCAAGCGGCAGGGGATATCAGTCGGCTATAATAGTTGCAGTAACGGACAAGGCACTCCGTGACAGACTTTCCGAGATGAACAGAAAGATAGGCGGCTGGGCAGAGGGCTTTGATCCGTTTTATAATGCTCCTGTTGTATTGATAGTGCTGGCGGACAGGTCAAGGAATACATATCTTTATGACGGCAGTCTTGTGATGGGAAATCTTATGCTTGCGGCTCATTCGATGGGCATAGGAAGCTGTTGGATACATCGTGCAAGGGAAGAATTTGAGAGTGATGAGGGAAAGGAGATACTGAAGTCACTCGGTATCGAAGGAGATTACGAGGGGATAGGTCATTGTATTTTGGGATATGCTGAAGGTGATATGCCGAGGATACCCGAAAGAAAGCCTGACAGAGTATACCGTGTCTGAAGAAAAGGTGATAGAATGGGAAAAAGGGCGGCAGCTTTATTTGTAACAGTTATAGTGATGTTTCTGAATATGAATATCAGGGTGTTTGCCGATGATTACAAGAAATATGATGATTTTGACTATATGATCAATCTTGACGGAAATGTCGAGATAGTCGGATATGAGGGCAAGGAGTCGGATATAAAGATTCCCGCTAAAATAGATGGCATGGCTGTAAAAGTCATATCGAAGGATGCTTTCAGGGGAAATGAAGATATGAAAACCGTGTATATTCCCGAAGGTATTTCAAAGATAGATGAAGGTACCTTTGCGGACTGCATTCATCTCGAAAAGGTCACAGGGGCGGAGAATGTTTTGAATATCAAGAGCAATGCCTTTGATAATACAGCTTTATTGAAAGGTGAAGGGCTGGTCTATATAGGAAAATGCTGCTATAAGTATGTAGGTGAAATGGCTGAAAATGCTGCTGTGGATATAAAAAAGGAAACAATTGGAATTGCCGAAAATGCTTTTAAAAACTGCGGAAATTTGAAAAAAATCAATTTTGAGGGTTCAAAATATGATTGGGATAGTATAAATATCGAATTACAGGGCAATGAGGCATTTCTCAAAGCAGATGTATATTTTCGGGAAACGGGCGAAGAACTGTGTTCAAATGAAACTTTCAGATACTTTGTAAATTCGGAGAAAGAAATAACTGTTGTCAAAGCGGTGACGGAAAGCTATCCCGAAAAAACAAAAATAGTATTTCCGAGCAAAATAGAAAATAAAAATGTTGTCGGTATAGAAGACGGAGCCTTTGAGAATTGCAGCGGGCTGTCGGAAATAAGCTTTGAAAACGGCATAAGGACTGTTGGTGAAAGAGCTTTTGCAGACTGCTCCGATTTGAGATTTGTAAGCCTTCCCGAAGGTCTTGAAAGCATAGGCAAGGATGCCTTCAAAAATACCTCTCTTTATAACAGTATTTCAGGCAATATTTTTTACATAGGCAAATGGTGCTTGGGATATAAGGATGAACTCCCCGAAAATAAGGATCTGAAAATACAAAGAACTACTGAAGGGATAGCTGCAAATGCTTTTTATAATATAAATGCACTGAATGTTTTTTTCCCCGAAAGCATAAAGTATATCAATCAGAATGCTTTTGGAAACAGCAGGATACATGGGATATTTTTTGAAGGCTCTCATAACGAATGGAGTAAGATTGTGATAGGTTCCGGCAATGAGATACTTGATGATGAAATGATCAGCTTCAATACCACGATAGAAAAAAGCGAGGAATATATATATAAAGACCTGTGTGTTGCCCTGTTCTTTGTCATAGCATTTCTTGTGATAGCCTTGTTCTGGTGTATCTCAAGGATGACTGTTCAAAGAAATGAAATTGTAAGACTGACGGCTGTCAATGACAGGCTGAAAAAGAGAAAACCGCCTGCAAAACCGTCTGTAAAACCATCTGTGAAGCCTGCAAATAAACCTAAAGGATAAGAATGATATCGGGAACTGATCTTTCTTTTGAAAATAGTTCCCGTTTTTTGTTTGAAAATATGGTATTTTCATTGTTTATGTGTTATAATGATTGAAATGTTTTTTTATGAGGTGATATTCTGTGTTCAAAAAAAGAAAGCTTATTGTAAGAATAGTCAGTATCATACTTTGCATAATGATGATATTGGGAGTATTTTCCGTACTTATGTATACGATTGGAGGCTTCTGACTTTGATAATATCGGGTACGCCGTTTCTGTTGACAGGCTTTTTTACTTTGGTGATAGTATGTGTATTCTTGTTTTTCAGAAAATATCCCTTAAATAAGATATTGCTTTGGGGGATATCGGGCATATATTTTTTGGTATTGATCGTGTGTATATGGTTCCCGATATATATCCAGCCCGGATTCAGAATGTTTCATGCACCGTTTATACAGCCTATACCGTTTTGTACAATTGCAAAAGACCTGTCATCAGGCAATATCAGTGATATAGGACGTGACATATGTGCAAATATACTTATGACTGTTCCTTACGGGATGATGATACCGTTTTTGTCGAGGCTGAAAAAGCGTTGGCAGTATGTATTTCATATGCTTGCTTTTCCGACAGCGATAGAGCTTTCGCAGTTTTTGCTGTGCATTGCATTGGATTCGCATTACAGGACAGTTGACATAGACGATGTTATTTTAAATGCACTCGGTATATTTATCGGTTATATTCTTTACAGATACCTGCCGAAACGTATAAAAGATTTTTTTAAAGGAGATGTTTTTAGTGGATGAATTTGTACTTCAAACGAGAGGACTGACAAAAAGATTCGGGAAAAAGATAGTAGTCAATAACCTGAATCTGAATATCAAAAAGGGTGATATTTACGGCTTTATCGGACCTAACGGTGCAGGCAAGACTACTGTGATGAAGGTAATCCTCGGACTGCTTTTTGCAAACAGCGGTGAAGTAAGCCTTTTTGGTGAACCGCAGAATATCAGGAATCTGAAAAGAGTAGGTTCGCTGATAGAAGCCCCGGGACTGTACG
>CACXGJ010000260.1 GCA_902767125.1 uncultured Ruminococcus sp.
CGCTGTATGTTTATATATCAATATTCCGTGACTGTGCAATGAACGGAAAAATGCCGTCCGAAAGAATGTTGATAGTTGCGACCTTTTACAGCATACTGACTCTTATACTCGGCATAGTGACCTTCAAAGAAAAAGAAGACAGATTTTTCCTTTATATATGAGGTGTTTTTAATATGATAGACCTTTCAAACGAAGCAGTTGAAATAGTGAATCCTGTCATAAACGAGAGCTTGAGAACAGGAGATTTTTATGATGATGACGAAGATGTGTGTGTGGATGTCAGGAATGTTTCGGTGATGTTTAACTTGAGCAAAAACCGTGAGGACGGCTTGAAGGAATATTTTATCAACATGATAAAGGGCAGAGTCGGCTATGATGAGTTCTGGGCATTGAGAAATGTCAGTCTGAAAGTTCACAAGGGTGACGCTGTTGCTCTGATAGGTCGTAACGGTTCGGGAAAGTCCACTCTCCTCAAGACCATTGCAGGAATAATAAAGCCTACTCGTGGCACTGTCGAAGTTACGGGAAGTATTGCTCCGCTTATAGAGATGAGCGGAGGCTTTGACCGTTCACTGTCGGCAAGGGAAAATATTTTTCTTGTCGGAGCAATGCACGGACATACCCGTAAATATATGAAAAAAAGATTTGATGAGATAATCGAATTTGCAGAGCTTGAAAAATTCGTTGATGTTCCGATAAAAAACTATTCCTCGGGTATGGTTTCAAGACTTGGCTTTTCGGTGGCTACCTGTGTTAATGCCGATATAATAATAGCTGATGAAGTGCTGGCAGTCGGTGACGCAAAATTCCGTATGAAGTGTGAGGCACGAATACAGGAAATGCTAAAAGGCGGTACGACTATATTATATGTATCACACAGTGCCGCACAGGTCAAAAAATTATGCCGTACAGCCATATGGCTCGAAAAGGGCGGTGTAGTTGATATCGGAAATGCCAATGAGATATGTGACAGGTATATGCAGTCCATAAAGAAAGAATCGGAAGATTGAATATCATGGAAAAAAGAATTTTGATATGTGCATCAAGAGTGTCCCATATACTGAATTTTCATTTGCCATACATAAAATATTTTAAAAACAGAAATTACAGGGTTGATATTGCAGTTGAGGGAAAGACGGATAATTCTATGATAGACAACTGCTATGATATGAAATTTACTAAAAATCCATTTTCGCCCGATAATTTGAAAACCATAAGGCTTTTAAAAAAAATCATGTCCGAAAATGATTATGATATAATATACTCAAATTCGACTCTTGCAGGTGCGGCATCAAGGATGGCTGTGCGAAATTTGAAAAACAAGCCTTACTTTGTACATATATCACACGGATATATGTTTGATGAAAAGGGCGGTTTGAAGTCAAAATTATATCTGCTTGCCGAAAAGCTGACTGCAAATGTCACGGACAGTCTTGTTGTGATGAACGGAGATGATCTTGAGCTTGCCCGAAAATATCATCTTGGAAAAAATATATATTATATATACGGAATGGGATTGGCGGAAGAAAATTTCCCCGAAATTTCCGATACGGAAAAAATGAGTATTCGTAAGAGTCTTGGAATTTCCGATGATATGAAAATGATATTGTGTGTAGGTGAATTTTCAAAAAGAAAGAATCAGACGGCTGTGATAGAAGCCTTTGATATGCTGTTGAAGAAGCATAAGAATACCATGCTCGTATTTGCAGGTGAGGGCGGTATACTTGAGAGCTGTCGACAGCTTTCGCATAAATATGAGCTTGATACGAATATAAGGTTTCTCGGACAGGTCAGTGATATTTATAGATTATACAGATGCAGTGATATACTTGTCACAGCTTCAAAAATGGAAGGTCTTCCTTTTAATGTCATGGAGGCACTTTATTGTAATTTGCCTGTTGTTGCGACTGATATCAAGGGACACAATGACCTGATATTGAACAGGAAAAACGGTCTGCTGGCAGAATGTGATTTTACGGATATATACTCAAAGCTTGACGAGATATTATCTGATGAGAAGCTGTATTCATTTATCAGGAGCAATACTTTCCTTGATGAAAAATATCTTATCGGAAATGCCGAACC
>CACXGJ010000261.1 GCA_902767125.1 uncultured Ruminococcus sp.
ATCCCTCGAAAGTGCATTGAGAAGATTTAAGAAGCAGTGTGCAAGAGGCGGTATCATTCAGGAAGTTCGTAAGAGAGAAGCTTATGAGAAGCCTTCTGTAAAGCGTAAAAAGAAGTCTGAAGCTGCTCGTAAGCGTAAGTACAAGTAATTTGTACATTTCACACATCAGGAAATTTTTTTTGGGGGATATTTTCAGACGCTGAAAGGCGTTCCTTGAAGGTGTCCCTCTGTTTTTTTATAAAAAATTGTTGACAGAACAAAAAAACAATTTATAATAAAATATATGAAAATAATTATAAATTGATAAGGGGACTTTGTAGGTGAAGAAAAGTCTTTTGATGCCGACAGCGGCTGTAAGGAATGTGACGGATATAACGATCGGGCTTATCAGAAAGCTGGATACAGATGCCATTCTGCTGGATGTGGACAATACACTTGCACCTCCGACATCACATATTCCTTATGAAGGTGTACGGGAATGGATAGATATGCTGAAAAAAAACGGTATCCAGGTGGTCATATGCTCGAATAATTACCGTAAGCGTGTCAAGCCGTTCTCGGACAGCGTTGGACTTGATTGTGTTGCAATGAGCCTGAAGCCGTTTCCTTTCGGATTCAACAGAGCCAAAAGAAAGCTGAAGGAAAAACCGCAAAGTGTACTTGTTGTAGGTGACCAGATATATACAGATGTATTGGGAGCAAATCTTGCAGGTATGAAATCAGTGCTGTTGGTGCCGAGAGATGATGAAAAAGGACTTACTATCGCAATAAGGCGAAGGCTTGAAGTGAATGTCAGAAAGAAGATAAAAATTTTGGGGGAATGAAAAGATGTCAGTCAAAGAGGAAAATGTAATAGACGGTATAGGAATAGATAAAGATACAAATATGCTTGTTTTTCTTATAACAGATCCGTTTACATGGGTGGTTCAGGAATATGAACATCTGAAGGCTATCCAGACAAAAATAAATAATTATGTCAGATACATTGAAAGCGGACAATATAAGGAGCATTACAAGAACAGGGATTTTGACGGCTTCAGGATAGAAATGATATTCAAGTATAAGTATACCGAGAACGGAGAGGCATTTCTTCGTGCAGGCGGAAAACAGCTTAAAGAGAGAAATATAGATTTTGTATATTCGGTTGCAAAGGCGGAGTGAAGGATGAAAAGGATACTTTTTATACTCGGACCTAATTTGAATATGGTCGGTATAAGGGACAGGAATATATACGGAGCGGAAACGGCTGAAAGCATAAATGTGCAGGTCATGGAATGGGCAAAGGAATTTGATTTTGATTTGGAGATATTCCAGTCCAATCACGAGGGAGATATAGTTGACAAGATACATTCGGCATACGGTACAAAGGACGGTATCATGATAAATGCGGGAGCGTTGACACATTACAGCTATGCTTTGCATGATGCGATAGAATCAGTCCATATTCCGACAGTTGAAACTCATATGTCAAACATATATGCACGTGAGAAATTCAGACATAAGTCTGTCATATCACCCGTATGTATCGGCTGTATAGCAGGCTTCGGCAAAGATAGCTATTATCTTGGTCTGTCTGCACTTGCAAAGAAACTTGTGTGAGGTACGGGATATGTCAAGACTTGGAATGTTGGCGGAGCTTCTTCCCGATGATGCTGACGGTGCAATCATCATTTCAAATGAAAACAGGAGATATTTTACCGATTTTGTTTCGTCATTGGGATATCTGCTTGTCACAAGAAAGGACAGCTATCTGTTCGTTGATTCAAGATACAGCGAAGCCGCACAGAAACAGGCTGAAAATTGCACGGTGATAAAGTTCGGGAAATTAAGTGATGACTTGTGTGATATAATAAAGCAAAATGACCTGAAAAATATCATGCTGGAAAGTGATGCGTTTACGCTGACGGAATGTGCATATATAGAGGATATTCTTGACAGGGCAGGAGCAAAAGCAGTCAAAAGCGGTGAGCTGAACAAAAGAATAAATACAATGAGGCTTTACAAGACAGAAGACGAAATTCAAAAAATGCACACTGCACAGATGATGACCGAAAAGGCTCTGACCGATACATTGAAATTAATAAAAGAGGGTGTCAGTGAAAGGGATATCGCACTTGAATTGGAATTTAGGATGAGAAAGCTCGGTGCAGACGGAGTTTCATTTGACCTGATAGTGCTTGCGGGAAAAAAGACTTCAATGCCTCATGGTGTACCCGATAACAACAGAATAAAAAACGGTGACTTTATTTTGTTTGATATAGGAGCGGATTACAGAGGTTATCACAGCGATATGACGAGAACATACGCTTTCGGCAATATCACTGCCGAACAAAAGAGAGTCTATGCGACCGTAAAGCAGTCACAGCAGAATGCTCTTGATATGGTGAGAGAGGGCGTAAAATGCGGTGATGTTGATAATGCCGCCCGTTCATATATATATCATGCAGGGTATGAGGGATATTTCGGACATTCGACAGGTCACGGTGTTGGACTTGAAATACATGAGGTTCCGTCCGTCTCACCCAACAGTGATTTCATCTTGAGAAACGGGATGGTGATAACCGTTGAGCCGGGGATATATCTTCCCGACAACTTCGGTGTCAGAATAGAGGATATGGTGGTGCTTGCAAAGGACAACTACATAAACTTTGCTTCACTTTCAAAAGAACTTATTATACTGTAATTTGAAAAAATTGTTGCAATTTTATTTTTCGTATAGTATAATAAAATTGCTGTTTAGCGATTATTAAAAAAACGGAGGATTC
>CACXGJ010000262.1 GCA_902767125.1 uncultured Ruminococcus sp.
CTTGGCTGTCGCATAGGCTTCGTATCTTCTCTGATTTTAACATAAAAGTTGGATTTTGTCAATTTTTCAATAACGGTTTTCACCTCTATTTCTGTTTAAAAATTATAAAAGTCAACATATTTTTATAGTTTTTTATAAAATAGTTTTAACTGTTAAAAGCCCCCTTTGCAATGTCAGCAAAATTCCTTAATATCTGCAGTCCGACATGACCGCTTTTTTCGGGATGGAACTGTGTTGCAAATATATTTTTATATTGAACGGATACATCTATATCTGTGCCATAGGTGGTTCTTGCTGCAACGATATTTTCACTGTCGGCTTTGAGATAATATGAATGAACGAAATATACATAGGAGTTTTGAGGGATACCACTGAAAATGCCGTCATTTTTGAGGATATCAAGGGAGTTCCAGCCCATGTGCGGGATTTTGAGAGTATTATTCTGATTTGGAATCTTTGTTATGGAGCCTTTCAGGAGACCGAGTCCCTGCACACCCGGGCTTTCCTCGCTGCCGTCAAAAAGCAGCTGCAAGCCCAGACAAATTCCCAAAAACGGCTTACCGCACTCGACAAATTCAAGTACAGCCTTGTCTGCACCCGATCTCTGCATACATGACATGGCATCTGCAAATGAGCCTACTCCGGGCAGTATCGCCCCGTCAGCCTTAAGGATATCCTCTTTTTTATCGGTGACGATGCTTTCACAGCCGATGTAATTGAGTGCTTTTACAACGCTTTGCAGATTGCCTGCACCGTAGTCTATGACTGCTATCATTTTTTTCATCCTTCTTTCTTTTTTAAATCCGAGTTCATTATAGCATAAATTCATTTAATTGGCAACAAGCTTAAAGTTATAATTAAAAAATTATTACAGATAATAGAAGAAGGGAGATGGAAAAAGATGAAGAAATATATATACTTATTTTTATCGACTCTGTTGATAATAACAGTGATAGTATTATCGGGATATGCAGTAAACGGAAATACAGCAGAGGTCGAGGTATTTTCGCTTGAAACGAAAAGTATGGACAATACGATAACATCTTCGGGAAAGTTACAGTACAAGTCGGGTAAAAGCGTGAAAGCGGATGAAATTGGGATAATAAAGGATATTTATGTAAAAAGCGGTGATGAGATAAAAAAGGATGATCTGTTATTTTCGTATTATCAGGCGGAAATGCTCTCACAGTATGCCGATCTTCAGAATTTGAGTGCATTGCTCAACGGCTTCACGGCAAAAGAACAGGTCTTGGATGAAGTGAAGAAGTATTGTAAAATAAAGGAGGTCAAAGCGGAATACAGCGGAAAGATCACCAATATACAGTATTCGCCGGATGATATAGTCCAAAAGGGCAGTGAGGTGATAAAATTATCCAATACGGATATTCTGGAAATAACCGTGAATATAAATGAGAATTATATCGGTAGAGTCAGGACAGGGCAAAATGCAGATATAACCTTCAATGCAGTCGAAGGAAGAAAATATTCGGGCAAGGTCACGAAAATATCCGATGAAGCGGTGCAGACAACGGGACTCACGGGAAAAGAAACTACTGTTGCGGTAACAGTCACACTTGATGATAAAAAGGATGATAAATTGAGGATAGGTTACAGTGCCGACTGTACGATAGTAACATCAACTGATGAGAATGTACTTGTATTGCCGTATGAATATATACATTCGGATAATAAAGGCGATTATGTATTTTCAGCTGTCAGGAACAGGGCGAAAAAGATATATATAAAAACAGGCAATGAGTATAAGGATGGTACACAGATATTATCGGGTTTGAACAAGAATGATAAGATAATAAAGAATGAAGTGTATGACGGTCAGAATATCATAATAAAAAAATAAATGGAGTGCGATTGCAGATGCTTGACTTGATAATAAATTCAATAAAAATACTTTTCAGGAAAAAGGGCAGGACTATACTGACATTGAGCGGTATAGCCGTAGGAGTGGCATCTGTAATAATAATAAATAATATAAGTCAGTGCGGAAAGACAGCTTTGACAAGTGAGATAGACGGTCTTGGGATAGGCGGTATAACAGTGAGTCTGAAAAAGCAGTCGGCACAGCTTTCAAATAATGAGCTGAATGAGATAAGGGCATTGTCATATGTAGATTATGCTATGCCTGTGATGTTTGAGGCGACAGACGCATATATACGTGACAAAAAGAGCAGTATATATCTTTGGGGGATAGACAGGACAGCCAAGGATGTCATAGCACTTGAGCTTGAATACGGCAGATTCATAAATACAGGAGATATATCATCATGCAGTAAAAACTGTATGATAGATCAGACACTTGCAAGGGCATATTATGGAACAGATAATGTTGTCGGAAAAAAGATACTCATAAACAGCGGCGGTTCAAGCTCGGATTATAAAATAGTCGGTGTCATAAAAACAGGAAGCGGGATATTGCAGAACATGATGGGATCATATATACCGAATTTTGTATATATCCCGTACAGTACCATGCAGAATAATATGGGAAGCAGTAATTTTTCACAGATAGCTGTCAGGATAAAGGATAATTATGACAATGAAGCGGCAGGGAAGAATATCATAAAAACAATGGAGAGAAATGCCAATATAAGCGGAGCGTATTCTTTCATGAACATGGCTCAACAAAAGGAAAATATAGATAATATAATAAATATATTTTCGATAGTGCTTACAGCGGTGGGAGTGATATCACTGTTTGTAGCGGGATTGAGCATAATGAATGTTATGTTGGTGGCAGTAAGTGAGCGTACAAGAGAGATAGGCATCAAAAAAGCCTTGGGAGCATCAAGAAAAATAATAGTCATGGAATTTTTGGCTGAATCCGTTATACTGACACTGATAGGAGCGGCATTCGGGATAATACTCGGAATAATAATATCATGGGCAGGAGTCTTATCATTGGGATTGATTTTTGTAATGAGAGTCGGTATAATAATTGAAATAGTTGTATTTTCGCTGATAGTGGGAGTGATATTCGGAATATATCCTGCCTTGAAAGCATCAAAATTGAAGCCTGTTGAAGCATTGAGGACAATGTAGGAGGAAGTGTTTGTGGAAAGATTCGTTCAAAGGGCAAATTTGCCTGAAAGTAAAGTCAGTGAAGTTATAATGTCAGACTATAAGCCCTGCTTGAAGAAGGAGCTTGAAATGATGGGGATAAGAGTGAGAGTCCCCAAGCGGTTGGAGTCAATTGAAGGCTCGGAGTCATATCATGCTGATATGGCAGTATGTCATTTGGGTGGGGAAAGGTTTTTTTATGCTGATGAGATAGATGAAACAGTGACGGCAAAAAAACCTTTGCTCAATGTATGTATATTCGGAGATAATGTTATATGCAATACAAGGAAGGCATATAAGCCCCTTCTTGACGTTCTTCGGAGCGAGGGAAAGAATATCCTGCATACAAATCAGGGCTATGCAAAATGCTCAAGTGCAGTTGTCGGAGAAAGTGCTTTGATAACTTCCGATGAGAGTATATACAGGGTATGTCGGGAAAATAATATAGATGTACTGAAAATATCCTTCGGTGATATACGGCTTGACGGATATCCCTATGGATTTATAGGAGGGTGCTGTGGATTCATCGACAAAAATATTCTTGCATTCAGCGGAAATGTGAAGCTACATAAGGATCATGAGAATATAAGAACATTTTTGAGAAACTATAATGTATATACAGTTTCATTAAGCAATGAGAGATTATATGATATAGGGGGGATACTGCCGGTGAAAAAATTTTTGTGATAAATAATTTCTTTTGTTGAAATGTCCCGAAAATTGTTGTAAAATGTAGAAAAGACAATTTTCGGAGATTTTTGGATATGAAAAGAACGGTTATTTTAAGTATAGTAATGATGTTATGTGCATTTGTTTTCGATTTCAATGCGGATTGTATCGTAGACGAATGTATGTATTTTCCCGACGGGAAAAGCGGACTTTACCTTGTGGAAAGGAATAAAGATGGTTCTGCCACTGTATGGCATTGCTTTGAGAACAGCAAGTCAAAAATTCAAGACAGTATAAATTTCGACAACGCATTTTGTTCAGACGGAAGCCTTTATTTGACGGAGAACAGGGGAAGAATATTATATGTCATGCCGATCGGTAAGGAATCCGATCTGGCGGAGGTCAGCTTGAGTGATGAATATATCATGTCAATTGAGGGAGATTATTGGTATTTTCTTGATAGATCGGATATACATAAGGTTATTAAATATGACTATTATTACGGGACAAGCGAAGAAATAAATTTTAGCTGTGATATAGATATTATCTTTACCGATAAGGCGAGCAAAAATGTTTTTGGTATTTCAAAAGACGGCGTGATAGATATAAATAAAAATAAGTTTATAGAATGTGAAGTACCGAAAATGCCCTTTAAATTTAACGTCGGTATGTTTACGGACAGTGACGGGAAGGTATATTCGTTTGACAGTCAGATAGGCTTTGAAGCAGTGCTTGACACAGGGTATGAAAATATATGCTGTACCAAAAATACTGTTTATGCTTTGGACAATAACGAGATATATCAATTGGATGAAAACGGAGATATAATATCCGTTTGCTATACGGAAATTTGTATTTCGGATATAATTTCAAGCGGAGACAATTTATATGGCATTGCTGATAAAGATGTTATTTATATTCCGAAAAGCAGTTTTGTAAAATATGCAAATGATGAAAGCGTTGCTTCCGAGATTTCGGAAATACAAAGCAAGGTCGAAGTATCATCTGCCGAGCCGTCAAGGGTAATTCAAAGATCGGTCATTGAAAGCTCTGTCAAAGAATATTCGAGAGTTATCGAAAAATCTGTTATAGAGATGGCAAGTCATGATTACAGTATTTCGATAGATAAATATGCAGTTTCGGAGGATATGATATTTATCGGGCAGGGAACAACTGTTGCGGGATTGAAGAAGGGCATAAGCTATGGAGATAATAAAATAAGCATTACAAATCATAACGGAAAGAGTGTCACAAGCGGTACAATGGGTACGGGATGGCGGATAGATTTTTCGGGAAACGGTGCAGTAAAAAGCTATTACACGGTAGTAACAGGAGATGTCACGGGCGAGGGAAATATCAATACAAGGGATATTTATCTGATGAAGGAATACATATTCGGAAAAGAGGACTTTTCAAAGTATCAGCTGATTTCAGCAGATATCAATGAAAACGGTATAATAGATTCGGTAGATTTATATCTGCTTGCGAGAGAAAATCAGCTCATATAAAAATGAGCTGATTTTTTTGTCAGAATATATTATTTATTTCGGGATATTCGGTATCTCGGAAATTATCTATCAAAAGTATTGCATTTTTGCATTGAGCCGTGTAGAGTGAAATTTCATTGCTTTGGATATATGAATAAGCCATGTTTATTGTCTGTTCGATTTGGTCAAGCTTTCCATGTGAGACGAATAGAAGCATGATATTCATTTTGTTGTCCCATTGGGATTTGCCTTTTTGAAGAAAAATTTTTGCTCCTGCAATGTCATTGCTCTCGGCGTATTCAACTGACTGCAAAAGCATTTTACTTACAGAATAAGCTGTATCCGTATTTATAAAAAAACCTGTTGTCACGGTAATAATTGCGATAAGAAGTACTATCAATGCACCGAAAAGCCTGTTCATTATATCACTCTTTTCTTATGATCTTATAATTTTTATATTTATCGGCGGTCATGATGAATATATCTTTGAGTCGGATATTTTCATTTTTGAGAGTTTGATAAAGCCAGTCAGCATCGAGGGAACATATTTTCATGGAAGACCTTGCAATTTCACCGTCACTTATGATAACTGTCTGAAGAAGATTTTCATCCTTTTTTATATCCATATCCTTTGGAGTGACGGGTTCAAACATAGATTTTTTAAAGACACTCATTTTACCGTTTGTTTCAAGAATGGCATAAGCCACTTCATTTATGTCAAAGACATCTTTTTGACGAAGCTGTTCGTACAGGTCTTCGGTGCTTATACGGAGCTGCTTCATAGCTTGCTGATCGACCTTGCCGTTATTTATGACAATGACAGGCTTTCCGCATATTATCCGCCTGATACTTGATCTTTTCAGCATAAGATAAGATATAAGTATCTCACAGGAAAGGAGTATCATAATAGGTATCACACCGCTTAACATGGACTGATCGGTATCCTGCATAGGGATGGATGCGATATTTGACATCAGCAGTGTGATGACAAGCTCACTTGTCTGCATTTCGCTTATCTGTCTTTTGCCCATCATTCGCACCGCAAATATTATTATTATATATAATAAAACTGTTCTTATAGCTGCTATTATCATAAAAAATCCCCCTTTTTAAATTTTGTGTATCCGGAGCAGGGATTATTCAGTGAATAAAAAAATTGATAGTTGAGCAAAATTACTGATAGAGGGGGGATTTGCATTGTATGAGTTCGTGAGGGATTTGAAGGATATATATACACATTCAAAGCCAAAGCCTTATATACAGACATATACACCTGTTTCGGGAATACTGAATGATGATATGAATTATCTTCGTGGAAGGTTCTGCAACGGTGCAGATCTTACTATAAGGGAGATAAGGCTGTCGGGAATAAATGCGGCTGTCATATCAATAGACAATATGATAGACAAGCAGGTCTTGGCAGAGGGAATAATGACACCGCTTATGAAATATGATTTCAGGGATAAAATATCCGAACAGTGCTGTAATGAGATAAAGTATAAGGTTCTGTATACGGCAGACATGATGGAGCTTGAGAGCTATGAGGAAGTCGAAAAGCAGATAATGTCAGGCTTTGCAGTGATAGCTGTCGAGGGCTGTAAAAAGATGCTCGGAGTGGGGATACAGGGTTATTCCTCAAGGGGAGTATCCGAGCCTGAATCGGATGTTGTCCAAAGGGGTTCAAAGGAGGGCTTTGTTGAATCGGTAAGAGTAAATATGTCAATGTTGAGGAGAAGGATAAAAAATCCGAGTCTTTATTTTGAAACAATGACAATAGGAGATGTCAGCCGCACAGAGATATGTATTTGTTATTTGAAGGGGACAGCTTCAGAGGAAATTGTCGATGAATTGAAAAACAGACTTAAAAGCATTGATATAAATACCGTTCTCACATCGGGATATTTGGTGCCGTTTTTGGAGGAGAAAAATGATTTTTCATTTTTCAGCGGGATAGGCGTATCAGAGAGACCTGATACTGTATGCGGAAAGATAACCGAAGGAAGAATTGCTGTATTGGTTGACGGAGTGCCGTCTGTTTTGATAGTGCCGTATTTGTTCGCCGAGTATTTCCAGACACTCGATGACTATTCAAACAGGGCATATTTTGCGACCTTTACAAGATTATTGAAATACTTTGCATTTTTCATATCAATGCTTCTTCCGGGAGTATATGTTTCATTGGGTACTTTTGATCCGGAGATGTTTCCGACGCTGATGCTGAATAAGATAGCAGGCTCAATAGGAGCAACACCGCTGTCACTGATGTCTGAAACGATACTGATACAGTTCGTATATGAGATAATGAGAGAAGCAGGCTTGAGGATGCCTCAACCGCTGGGATATGCCGTGAGCATAGTCGGAGGACTTGTAGTGGGTGATACGGCTATCAATGCAGGACTGATAGGAGCCCCTACCCTGATGGTAGTGGCAATAACATCTATAAGCTCGTATGTGATACCGAATCTTTATGCACCGTCAGCTATATTAAGAGTGATATTTACATTTGCGGGAGGACTTCTCGGTATATGGGGAGTAGCTGTAATACTGTGTGCGGTGCTGGTGAATATATGCGGAAAGAACAGCTTCGGAGTACCGTATACGACTCCGATAACACCGTTCAGTGCTGTTGCAATGAGAGATGTGATCATCCGTGCAGGGTGGAAGATACTTTCCAAGAAAACTGCCAAGGTACAGAATTTGCCAGGAGCTGATGTGAAATGACCAAAAAGAATATAGTAACTGTCGGACAGATATATACACTTCTGTTTATCAGCAGGATATCACTTGTGATAATATATTCTGTATTTGTATCGGGGATAAGTTCGATATGGAGTTTTTTATTGCCGTTGATAGTATCAATGGCAATAAGTATATTGATGATAATACCCGTCAACGTATTTTACGGAAAAAGCAGGAGAAAATCAGTATGCAGGATATCCGTTGAACAATTCGGCAAAATGGGATATACTATCCCCATTTTATATGCGATGTATTTTTTGCTGTCATGTCTTTACGCTGTAAAGGCGTTGGAGCATTTTTTGGATATAATGCTGCCTGATGATATAAATTCAAAGGTAGTGCTGTCGGTATTGATGATCGCCTGTATATATGCGGCTGTCAAGGGCATAGAGGCACTTTCGAGGATGTCGGCAATAGTATTGGGATTCATATTTTTGTCGGGAGCATTGTTGCTTATATATCTGATACAGGGCTTTTCGTCAGAAAATATGATACCGTTTGAGTATGCCTCATTCAGCGGTGTAATAGACGGGACAGTTTTTATCATATCAAGAATGAATACGTCAGCGGCATTGAATGTGCTGATACCGTCAACAAGGGGCAGACTGTGGAAAAGCGGTATCATATGGTCTGTGACAGTATTTTTGTTTATGATATTCATGCTTGTGCTTTTCAGGGGTGCAATAGGGGATTATCTTGATTCAAGGGAATTGGGCGTATATCAGGCAATAGAAGGAGCGGGAAGTCTTCAAAGACTGAATCCGTTTTTCATATTCGTGACAATGTGCAGTACCTTCTGCAATATATCGGTATTATTATTTGCATTGTCTGAAAGCGTAAAGACGATATTCATGGACGGCTTCGGAAAGATAATCTCGGTGACAGGCGGAGTAATATTATTACTTGCAGTGCTTTTAGTGCCTGAAACCGAAATTTTATTCAATAAATATATATGGTGTGTACTGACAGTCGTATTCACGGCAGTTGTACCGTCAGTCGTATATATATTTACAAAAACGCCTCAACCGAAGATATCCCGCCGAGTTGTCAGGACAGCCTCAATGACGATTATCATTTCACTTGTAATGATAATATTTTCGGGCTGTAACAGTACACAGCTGAATCAAAGGCTCATAGTGCAGGGAATGGGGATAGATAAGAACAATGAGGGATATTATATAACGCTGATAGTGCTTGATACGGAGAATGAGGAAAAAGAAAATGCAATAAAATTGATGTATACAGACGGTGAAAATGTTGATGAGGCATTGTGCAGGATAGAAAATCAGCGTGGGAAGAAATTATTATTGAGTCAGTGTCTGTTTATAATGATGAACGGAGAAGCGTCAAGGAATTATGAAAGGACACTGTCATATTTCTCGGATTTGAGCGGTATGCAGAAGACCTCAAATTTGATGGTGACGGAAAGCAGTGCCAAAAGCACTCTGTCAACAGCGGTAGAAAAATTAGGCTATCAGTCGGAATATATAAATGTATTGGCGGACAGTAAGGCAATAAGTCAGACAGAGGTGCATTGTTCGCTGATAGATTATATATCATCCCTGAAAAGTGCAAAAGCACTTTTATTTCCGAATATAGTGATAAAAGATGATATATCCGCATTGAGCGTAGAGGGAAGCTTTCTTGCAGACAGAAACGGAAATTATTTCAGTATGACAAGTGATGAAACACTCGGTACTCTCATCATAAATCAAAAGGTGAATGATTTTACAGATACAGTCGGGGAAGCAAGCTATAAAATAAAGCGTATCAAATCGAATATAAATCCTGTATGGAAAAACGGCTTTTTTGACATTAGCTTTGATATAGAGGTATATCTTGATAAAAGCTATGAGAAAGATGTTTTGAATGATATAAAAGAAAATATTTTGGGGAAGGTCAATGCAGGGATAGAAAAGACTGTCCTGCAAACAGGCAGTGATGTATTCTCGATAGGGAAGTATATAAGGAGTGCCTATCCCGAGGTGTATAAAAACGGTAATGTGGAAGAATTTTTGAAGAACGCTGTCACTCATACAAAAATCACCTGTCGCATATAAACACGACAGGTGATATGTCATAATTGCTGATTGGTTCAGAGTCTTCGTTTGAAGTCGGAGTAGTCAAATTCTTTGAGGAGTTGAGTTTCACCGTTTGATTTGAGGAGATAAATTGACGGTAAAGGCATACCATTGAAAGTATTGTTCTTGACCATGGAATAGATAGCCATATCCGTGAATATGAGCTTGTCACCAATATTAAGAGGTTTATCAAAGGAGTAATCCCCGATAACATCACCTGCAAGACAGGTAGTTGCTCCCAAGCGATATGTATATGGAAGAACATTTTTTTCCTTTGAGCCGATTATCATAGGGCGATAGGGCATTTCAAGGACATCGGGCATATGACAGGCGGCAGATGTATCAACAATGGCGATATTCATATTATTTTTGATGATATCAAGGACAGAGGTGACAAGCCATCCTGCATTGAGTGCAACAGCCTCACCCGGTTCAATATATACTTGGACACTGTATTTATTTTTGATGTTATTTATGCAGTTGATGAGCTTTTCAACGTCATAATCGGGTCTTGTAATATGATGACCTCCGCCGAAGTTTATCCATTTCATTTTGCGGAAATACTTGCCGAAACGCTGTTCAACGACCTTGAGAGTTCTTTCGAGAGTATCGGAGCCTTGCTCACACATTGTATGAAAATGAAGACCTGAAATGCCGTCAAGTTCATCTTCTTCAAAATTAGCGAGAGTAATTCCAAGACGGGAATTTGTGAAACAGGGATTATAAATATCTGTTTCAATTTCGGAGTATTCGGGATTGATACGCAAGCCAAATTCAATTTCGGGGTGTTGGAGGGCTTTGGGGCGAAAGTGTTTCCATTGGGAGAATGAATTGAAAACAATGTGGTCGCACATTGTAAGAAGTTCATCAAAATCCTTGTCGGTGAAAGCAGGGGAATAAACGTGTATTTGTTTGTCGGGCATTTCTTCAAAAGCAAGTTTGGCTTCAAACAGACCGCTTGCAGTTGTACCACTTATGTATTTTGAGATAAGGGGATAAGTATGGTAAGCGGAAAAAGCCTTTTGAGCAAGTAGAACATGACAGCCTGTTTCTTGTTCAACGTACTGTAAGATTTCAAGATTATGTATCAGAGATTTTTCGTCAATGACATAGCACGGGGTAGGGAGAGATAAAATATTTTTCATAAAAAATCCACCTTTTTAAAATGAGGAATGAGAAAATCATTTCTCACTCCTCACTTGTAATTTTATCAGTCAACTAAATCGGGGTTGTAGCTTTCTTTCCAAGGTAAGCCGAATTTATTAAGGTCGTCCATGAACGGATCGGGATCAAATTCTTCAATGTTATGTACACCGGGCTTGTTCCATTTGCCTGTGAGGAGCATAGCCGCACCTATCATTGCGGGAACGCCTGTTGTATAGGAAACAGCCTGAGAGCCGACTTCCTTGTAACATTCCTCATGGTCGCATACATTGTAGAGATAATAAGTTTTGTCCTTGCCGTCCTTTTTGCCGATGAAGATACAGCCGATATTAGTTTTGCCCTTTGTTCTCGGACCGAGTGATGCAGGATCGGGCAATACAGCTTTAAGGAATTGCAAAGGCACTATCTTATGACCTTCAAAGTCGATAGGC
>CACXGJ010000263.1 GCA_902767125.1 uncultured Ruminococcus sp.
ATATGTTGCGAAAAATATAAAAGTCAACATATTTTTATAACTTTTTATAACATTGTTTTAACTGTTAAAACCCTCCATTGGATATTATTTCGGCAGGAAATACCCTATTATTGCATCGGGCATACTGTAATGATATATGAATTTATACAATAATGTTTCATTTATCCTGTCATTTATGTAGTCGAATGATTCGGGCGACATGAACATCGTTACAAAATATATGAGACATGTTATCACCATTATCATGACCACCGATTCTGCTATCCCGAATACACCGCCCAAAGCCTTGTTCACTCCGCCGAGCTTTACGACTTCAAGTGTTTTTGTCAAAAGGTGTGCCGCATATTTCAATGCTATTGATATGATGATAAAAAATATTACCGTCAGTATCGTTGAAATAAGTCCCAGTGCCTTTGCACTTACCATCCCTTCAACAAGATTCGGAAGATCAAGATTCGATGTCGTTGAAATTGCCTCGGACATTTCCTGAACCTCCATACCGTTCTCCAGTGACAGCATATTGAACACGGAATTAGGGATACTATCCAACAATTCCGTTGCTTTCTGCAATGCTGTAGCATTGACGGGGATATTCTCGGTCGCCTTTGCGACAGAGTCGATTATTGCACCCTTGATAAAATTCGTGTAGACCATCGAAGAAAATACAGATGCAAGAACAGGCGAAACTGCCGCTGCCGCTACCGTACCCACCACATTCACAACGGATGCCAAAAGTCCTTTCCTATAACCCGATATGGCAAAAAGCACTACAATGGCTATTACACCGATATCAAAAAGTAATGTCATTTAAAAACCACCCGTTTCCTTAAAATTTATATACACTATACCATATTTTCACCATAACTACAAGATGATTTTTTCAATTTGGCAGATACTTTTTCAGATACTGACCTGTATATGACTGCTCACACTCACATATTTCCTCGGGAGTTCCCGATGCTATGACAGTTCCTCCTCCGTCACCGCCCTCCAAGCCTAAATCTATTATGTGGTCGGCTGTCTTTATCAGATCAAGATTATGCTCTATCACAACCACTGTATTGCCGTCGTCAACAAATTTCTGCAACACCTCTATCAGTCTATGCACGTCTGCTATATGCAGTCCCGTTGTAGGCTCATCGAGTATATACATCGTCTTTCCCGTTGAACGCTTCGACAATTCCGTTGCAAGCTTCACTCTCTGTGCCTCACCGCCTGAAAGTGTTGTAGCCGACTGCCCCAGCTTCACATATCCCAAGCCTACATCATGCAGTGTCTTCAGCTTCGTGCTTATCTTCTGATGATTCACAAAAAATTCCCATGCTTCATCGACCGTCATTTCAAGTACATCATATATCGACTTGCCTCTGTATTTTACCTCAAGAGTCTCACGGTTATATCTCCTGCCCTTACACACCTCACACGGCACATATACATCTGACAAAAAGTGCATCTCTATTTTTACTATACCGTCACCCTGACACGCCTCACATCTTCCGCCCTTTACATTGAACGAAAATCTTCCCGAATTGAAGCCGTGCATTTTCGCATCAGTCGTCTGTGCAAAAAGCTCTCTGATATCCGTGAATACTCCCGTATATGTTGCAGGATTTGAACGGGGAGTCCTTCCGATAGGCGACTGATTTATATCTATCACCTTATCAAGATTTTCAATACCCTCTATCCTGTCGCAATTTACAGGCTTTGCCCTTGCACCGTTCAATTCCTCTGCCAATTTCTTATACAAAATCTCATTGACAAGAGATGACTTTCCCGAACCCGATACTCCTGTGACACATATAAATTTTCCCAAGGGAAACTCAACGTCTATATGCTTCAGATTATTCTGCCTTGCACCTATGACCTTCAATATCTTACCGTTGCCCTCACGTCTTTTTTCGGGGACAGGTATATACATCTTCTTACTTAAATACTGTCCCGTCAGTGAACGCTCACACTTCTTTATATCCTCAACGCTTCCTGCACAGACCAATTCTCCTCCGTTCACTCCCGCACCGGGACCTATATCTATTATATGATCCGCTGCATACATTGTGTCCTCATCATGTTCCACTACAATAACAGTATTCCCCAGATCACGCAGATTTTTCAGTGTCGCTATCAATTTATCATTATCCCTCTGATGAAGCCCTATACTCGGCTCATCAAGTATATACAGCACTCCCGACAATGATGAACCTATTTGAGTTGCAAGCCTTATCCTCTGACTCTCACCGCCCGACAGTGTTCCTGCCGACCTTGACAGCGTCAGATATGACAATCCAACACTTTTCAGGAAATTCAGACGGCTCTCTATCTCCTTTGTGATAGACTTTGCTATGAATCTTTCCCTCTCCGAAAGCGTCGCATTTTTTGTAAACTCTATCGCCTGTTCGACAGACATATCACAAAATTCACTTATATTCATATCTCCCACCGTCACCGAAAGACTTTCGGGTGACAGTCTTCTTCCGTTGCAGGCATCACACGGTACTGCCGACATATATCCCTCAATTTCCGACTTCACCCAATTACTTTGAGTTTCACGGAATCTCCTCTCAAGATTATTCACTATCCCCTCAAACTCTGTATTATATATTCCCGAGCCATATTCATTTTTACGGTGAACTGTTATCTTTTCACCCTTTGTACCATAAAGAATTATATCCACAATTTCATCGGACAAATCTTTTACAGGCGTATCAAGCGAAAAATTGTATTTTTCTGCAAGTGCCTCAAAATACATTGTTGCAATGGTACTTCCCTCCATTGCCCAGCCGCTTCCTTTTATCGCTCCCTGCCTCACGGATTTAGTCCAATCGGGAACTATCCTGTTGATATCTATCCGCATGAACACTCCCAAGCCTGTACACTTCTTACACGCTCCATAAGGATTATTGAACGAAAACATCCTCGGACTCAACTCATCTATACTTACATCATGGTCCGGACAAGCATAATTCTGTGAAAAAAGGATATCCTCCCCTCCGCCGACGGCAACCAATACC
Source organism: uncultured Ruminococcus sp. (assembly GCA_902767125.1). Taxonomy (GTDB): domain Bacteria; phylum Bacillota; class Clostridia; order Oscillospirales; family Acutalibacteraceae; genus UBA1213. The sequence goes on from CACXGJ010000263.1 coordinate 3,009, forward strand.
AATCCACCTGACAGCTTCGAGGCTGTCTCAACAGAATCCGCAAGTCTTGAACGTATATCGGGTTTTATAACAAGTCTGTCTATAACTATATCAACATCATGTTTTTTATTTTTTTCGAGCTTTATTTCTTCCGACAAATCATATATTATTCCGTCTGCACGGACTCTTACAAATCCGCCCTTTGCCGCTGATTCAAGCTCCTTTTTATGCTCTCCCTTTTTCGCCCTCACAACAGGTGACATTACCTGTATTTTAGTCTTTTCCGGCATTTCAAGCACTCTGTCAACTATTTGGTCAATTGTCTGCTGTTTTATCTCCCTGCCGCATACAGGACAATGCGGTATGCCTATCCTTGCATACATCAATCGAAGATAATCATATATCTCCGTTACTGTACCTACCGTTGAACGTGGATTCTTTGAAGTCGTTTTCTGGTCTATCGAAATAGACGGAGAAAGACCGTCTATGCTGTCAACATCAGGCTTATCCATCTGTCCCAAAAACATCCTTGCATAAGAAGAAAGTGATTCAACATATCTCCTCTGACCTTCGGCATAAAGCGTATCGAATGCAAGTGATGATTTTCCCGAACCCGAAAGTCCCGTTATAACAACAAGTTCATCTTTCGGTATATCTACATTTATATTTTTCAGATTATGCTCTCTTGCACCTTTTACTTCAATTTTCTTGAATGCCATTGCATTTTCACTCCCTGTTATAAAAAAGGCTCAAACCCTTTAGCAACTTGGTTCAAGCCCGAAAATTTTTTATTTTTTTGCAGTTATCTTTTTTTCTTCGCCTTTTAAAAGCCTCTTTATGTTATCCTTATGACGCACGATTACAAGCACACCTGTCAAAAGTGCAAGAAATGCCGAATACCATACAAATGACATTGACGGATTCCGCAATGGTGTTACAGCACCCAAAATGCCATTATGGTCAAGAAGCCTTAACACCAATACGATTATCGGATATGCCGAAGCATTCACCAATGCACATACCGAAATTATTTTTGTAGCCGTAAAGACTATCACAAATATCAGCAATGCAAATATAAGCACTCTCCAATCAGTCGTCAGCATGACTGATGCTGTTGTAACGACACCCTTGCCGCCCTTGAATTTATAATAAACAGGCATTGTATGCCCCACGACTGCAAAAAATCCTGCCGTACACATGAGATAGCTCTGATACAGTCCCGACTCTCCCCACATCAGAAAATATGCTATTGCAACGGATATCACGCCTTTAAGAAAATCTCCTACAAATGTTATTATCGCCGGCACCTTGCCGACACATCTCAAGACATTTGTAAATCCTGCATTGCCGCTTCCCATTGTCCTTATATCCTTGTGCATGACTATTTTGGTCACTATTATAGATGTATTGACACTGCTCATAAGATACGCTGCCAGCACTGCTATTATTATTCTTACCCAATACTGCGAAAAAAATTCTCCCAATTCTCCCACAAAAAACACCCCATAATTTAATTATCCGATATTTTACAATAATCTGCCGCACACAATTAATTGCTAATTATTTTTTGTCGCTTCGTTCCCTGATGATAAATCTTATCGGAGTTCCCTGCATACCGAAGGTCTCACGGATACGATTCTCAAGGTATCTTTGATACGAAAAATGGAACAGCTCGGCTGAATTAACGAAGCATACAAATGTCGGCGGCTTTACGGATGCCTGTGTCATATAAAGTATTTTCAAACGTCTGCCCTTGTCGGTAGGCGGCTGAACTCTTGCTGTTGCCTCTGCAAGCAGGTCATTGAGCATACCTGTCGATATCCTCATCGCTGCCGAATTTACGACTGTCACTATCAGCTCAAAAAGACGGTCGAGTCTTTGACCTGTTTTTGCCGAAATGAACACCATCGGTGCATAGGACATGAATGAAAAATCATTTTCGAGCTTTTTTCTGTACTCGTTCATGGTCTTGTCATTCTTCTCGACAGCATCCCATTTATTCACCACTATCACACACGCCTTACCTGATTCGTGTGCAAGTCCTGCTATCTTTGAATCCTGCTCCGTGAAGCCCACCGTCGCATCTATCATCACAAGGCACACATCACTGCGTTCTATTGCCATTTTTGCACGGATTATACTGTATTTTTCTATCTCATCTTCGATACGGCTGTTTCTTCTGATGCCTGCCGTATCGGTCAGGCGGAATCTGCCGAATTTATTTTCTATCTCCGTATCTATGCTGTCACGGGTAGTTCCTGCAATATTCGATACGATACATCTTTCCTCGCCCGTTATTTTATTGACAAGTGAGGATTTTCCTGCATTCGGTCTGCCTATTATCGCAACACTTATCGTATCGGTCTCATCTTCATTCTGTGACTGTTCGGGCAGATATTCAAAAACTGCATCCAACAAATCACCTGTACCGTGACCATGCACCGAGGACACCTGTATCGGTTCGCCCAAGCCCAAATTATAAAATTCATAGAAATTCATGTCAGGCTCACCCACTCTGTCACACTTGTTGACACACAGTACAACAGGTCTGCCGCTTTTCTGGAGCATTGCTGCGACTTCGTGGTCAGTCGCTACAAGACCGCTTGATATGTCCGTTACAAGTATTATAACATCCGCTGCCTCCATCGCAAGCTGTGCCTGTCTTCTCATCTGCTTGAGTATAATGTCATCGGAATACGGTTCTATACCGCCTGTATCTACGAGTGATATTTTCCTGTTTCTCCACTCACATTCCCCGAATATCCTGTCACGTGTCACTCCGGGGGTATCATTCACTATTGCTATCCTTTCACCAACCAATTTATTAAAAAGTGTTGACTTTCCTACATTAGGTCTGCCTACTATTGCAACTACAGGTCTTGACATAGCTGTCACCTCTATTCTATGAATAAAAAACAAAAAAGAGAAGGAAAATAAGCTCCTTCTCTGTTTTCACGAAAAAAATGGAAGGCTGTCAAAAAATAATCAAGCCTCTTGTTTAATTACTTCTCTGCCGTTGTAAGTGCCGCAGTTTGTGCATACCCTGTGAGCGAGCTTGAACTCACCGCATTTAGGGCATTTTGCAAGAGCAGGAGCTTCAAGCTTCCACACTGCCGAACGTCTTGTGTTCTTTCTTGCTTTAGAAGTTTTTCTCTTTGGTACTGCCATTGTAATTTACCTCCTTGAA
>CACXGJ010000264.1 GCA_902767125.1 uncultured Ruminococcus sp.
CAGCGATATAATTCTCAAGTGCCGCCTGTGCATATTCTTTTGAAAGAACACACGCTGCCGAAAGTTTGGTCAGTTCCTCATAACCCGAAAAGTCACAAAGGCGATCTGCCCCATCCGTCACAAGAACATATCCTGCAATGTTTGTTGATACTGATCCGCTCTCTACCTTCATCCAATTCATCGCAACCGAACTGTTTGCGAATACAGTGTACTCACGATTTCGTAAAATGTTCACAGGTATAAGCAGCCTTTTCGGTTCAAGTTTTTCTGTTATTACATTTGCTCGACAGTCACCTATAGATATTGCACAATATTTCTTGGATATTTTGTTTGTGACAATAGCGGCACATGTGCAGGCAAGCAGACTATACTCATATGGTTCAGCCAAAAGATGTTTGTCAATTAGACGGATAACATTACTCTTGACTTCCTTCGGCTGCATTTCAAAGATATCTGTGTTCCTGCCAAACTCTATAAGGGCTTTCAGCGTGGCATCAGCAGCGGCTTTCGCACAGGGGCTGTCACTGCAGCCGTCTGCCACTGCAAGTACCAGTATCTTTTCGTCTTCGTATATCGAGAAATTATCCTCGTTTTCTTTTCCGAGTGAAAGGTGTCTTCTGCCTGCTGTTGTGTAAGCTATGGTGTTGTATTTCAGTGTATCAAACATATCCTTATACCTCCATAATTATCATTCTTTCGACAGTGTTTTCCAACATTTTCATTGCCGATACTTTGCAGGGAATCCCCGGATATATCCTGTCTGCAAAGGCAATCTCGAAAAATTCAAATAAACAATTTGGATATTCGGGATGATCCTCCCTGTCCTTCAGCAGAGAACACATTTTGTCCTTCTGTGGCTTATGTCCAAAGCATACCTCATAAATGAGACTGTACAGTTCCTTTTCATTGAGGAGCTTGCCGCTCAATGGCAAAATCTCATATCCTTGCTCGGAATCAATAAGGCACATTGTTTCCGTCAGACTCTCCTCTTTGAAACATGACAAGACCTTTGATATGATCATGTATCTTTCATTTCGTGGCATATCATTTATATTCTCCTGCACGGTGCCGACAATATCCTCCTCTTTAAACGGAAGAACATTACCCCAAAGCTGTCCGTCATATGCTAACAGTATCTCTGATTTATTCTTTTGAGATTCAAACAACTTGAGCAGGAGCAGACCGTTTTCATCAGTGTACAGATATTCGCCAATTTGTTTTGCGGGGAAATACTCTGCTCCTGATTCAGTATGAAGCATCTTTTCAAGGCGTTCCCATTCTGCAATGGCTTCATCAGCATACAGTTTATCACCACACAGGACTGACAGCTTGTGGTCTTTTAGTGTAGGGTTGATAGCCAAGACAAGATTGCATATATCCATGGATTCTGTTATCACAAGAATGTAATGATCCTTCTGTTTATCAAGAATCCGAGAAACTGTTGTATGTATGTCCGCCATGTTGCATACATGGTCGATTTCATCCAATTGACTCATGTCTGTTATCAGACTTTCATCAATGAGCCTATAATTGATTTTTGAATAAAATTTATCCATTTCCATAAGTGTCATTCTCCTTTATTAATGCCTGGACTTGAACCAGCTCGGCAATATAGTTCTTTTGTCATCTGCTTCGTCAAAACTCTGATCATCAGAGTATTTTTTGCCATCTTCATCTTTCACTACATTGTGCAGTATCATTACAATAGCTGCTACACACGCACATATTATTAAAACGTACATCATCATCATAGTAAAACCTCCTTTCCCGCCATTGTTGAATCATCAATGGCGGAATGACTATTGTTTGTTGTTACTTACATCAAGTATACTTGATGAAAAGGTACGAGCTTCACACTGACATTCTGGTTTAAGGAATAGCGAAGCTTCTCGGTAAGCTCTACTGTATTGACTGAAGGTGAAACAATCAGTGTGATGTTCTTGAACCTGTTCGCAAGTCTCACAACACGCTCGAACTGTGCAGGGAACATTATCTTCTGTGACAGTGCCGTAACACAAAATGTGACCGAATTTCCTTGCCTGTACATAAGGTCAATCACAAACCTCTCATTGTTATATGTATTTGCGAGAGCGCAGTTATAGTACATTTCTTCAGCATTGTTCTTACGGATATGGTTGAGCAAATGGAGAACGGCAAATTCTTTGTCATAGAAATATTTGGCGTCCGGATTTATCTCAATATAAGCACATGTTCCGTAGTTGGTATACCTTGTAATAATACCTGCATCCTTGAGAGAATTGACAAGGTTAATAATCTCCGCTGAGGGTATAGGAAAAAGTTCGGGATAGCTGATAATACCGGCATTGGACGATTGCGAGCTGATAGCTCTTATCTTCGTGTGGAGCGGCTCAAAGTAATCGTAGCGATAAGCTATCGCCTCTGCCAAAGCCGTGTTTGGATTAGGCTTTCTACCATCGCTGCTTATTCTTTTGCCTGCAGGATCAGTCTCAAATCTCAACTGTTTGAGACCAAGCACCCTATTTACAGTTGTAACAGGCTGGTTATTTGAACTGGAGTTTTGGGAAAATACACGTGGGAACTGCTGTCTGTTGTTGCCGTTGTTTGGATTGTTGTTGTTTGAAAAAAACATTGGTGTCTTCATAATAGAGGACCTTCCTTTCTGATTCATGTCGAATAAGATTGCCTGTAGCTGTCAGCTTATAGGCTTTGATTTGGTGATTTGAATTTACGCATCCTTCGAGGAAGGATGGAAGTTGTTGGACTTTCTTCGCAAGTTCAGTGTCTTGTGTAAATAGTACGATGTCGTTATTACCGCATTCGGATACGAAGCGAGATATTAGACCGGCATCAGTAAATTTTGGACTGTTTGTGAGAACCACACGCACAACTCTTTTTCCTTCCATGGATGTAATTCTTTCTATCATTCGCAGACCTTGTTCGTGGTGTTTAACATCCTTGTTACCGACATTTTCCAGTTCATAGAGAACGGAAGCGGGAACAAGCAGCTCAACGTTCATCTGTCGGGCGGCTGTTTCAAACGCATCCAGGAGAGCTGAAGCGTTCTTATGGAGTAATGTACAGGTATCAATATACATAAGAGGCTTCGCAGCACACAGTCTGCTAATCTCCTCAATCAACTCTGATTCCTGTCCATAAACGTCTGTATCTGCATTTGCAGAATATCTATTCTTTGCAGATACTATAAAATTCGGAAAAAACTTTTCTCTGAACACTCGATATCACCTCTTTTCAATAAAATATAGCCGTTTGTAATGTTATTTTTACATTTTTTCAAAAACTTTTTTTGAATTTCTTGGCTTCTATATATTTATAGCCGTTTGCAGATGTTTTTTACCTTTTTTCAAAAACTTTTTTGAATTTCTCGGCTTCTATATATTTATAGCCGTTTGCAGGATATTTTTACATTTTTTCAAAAATTGTTTTACATAAAAAATCCCTTGAAGCAAGGGGGAATAGCTTCCTCTTGCTTCAAGGGACATAAAACTATTATCCTGTTCTTTTCTGCATGGCTCTGCTTTCGATAGCATTATTCCATTGCTTCTCGGCATATCCAAAGTTATTGCCAATATATGTACGGAGTATTCTGTTGCGATTATTCAGTTCAATCTCATTGTTATAAATATCGCAATAGAAGGTATTTACCCTCTTGAAAAGAGGTACAAGGGAAGGATTGCTCCTGCTCAAACGATACAGTGTATCTTTCAGTTCCTTGACCTGATTCCTCAAGGTATACGCTTCATTTGAAATGCCTACACCAACACGGTAAAGCTGCTTGAGATATTCCGGATTATTACGATATCTTTCAATATCATTACGTATTTTTTCGGCGTGCATACAGATTTGCATGATCTTGTTTTGGGCATCGCTCAATGCACTGATATTTACATTAACACGCTGACGGGCAATATCATTTTTGATATGTATTACATCGTTGCCGTTGTTGTTCATCTTATGCTCATACATCTTTGTGGCAGCTTCCTTTGCAGCCTTTTGACGCTGTGCGGAGTCGTGCTGTTCACCTGACGAGACCTGCGGCTTCGGAGGAGCAGGCTTTGCTTCCGCCATGCCTTTTCTTTTGACATTTATAACATTCTTTTTCTTTTTCCGAAATGCCAATCGGAAAAAGAGAATCCCAAATCCGAAAATAACTGCTATCATAATCATTTTTTGAATAGTCATATTAACAATCTCCTTTTTTTATAATTTACTTACTTGGTTTAAAACCCATTCCTGAATAGTATCATATGTACAAATTACTTCTTCTTTCTTATCGTTCAAATATCCTGTAAATTCACTATACGTTGGCAATTCATCAGTTCCATTCTTTCTAATATAACAATCACCATAAAGAAATAAAACTACACTTATCACAAAGCAAAGAATCCTTTTCACTCTTATCACCTCTTGTCTGTATTGATGTACATTTGTGCCGCACTGTATTTTCAGCAGAATACAGTCTCTGTTGCATTTTTAAAGCTACAGTAACTTCAGCTCCAAACTTTTTATTCGATTTTCAAGGTTCGTAAAATGTCATTCTAAAATAATATATCCGAATGAGACAACATTTTTTACATAGATTTTTCTTTTTTCTGCTTTTTGTATAAATTATAAATTTTCTGCCTGTTCAAATTTACCGAACTTGTATTTTTTGCACAAAAAACAGGGACTGCCGCAATTTTTCACCTTGCGGCAGCCCCTGTTTTTTCAGGGCTTATTTATATGATTATACTTTTCAGATATTCATATACTTCTTTCTGTGTTGTAAGCGACATAGCTTTTCGTGAAATTGCATCAGCTTTTTGCTTTGTCCAGCCCGATATGTACTTTCTTGTTCTCAAAACACTTGGTGCAGATACACTAAACTCTGTCAACCCAAAAGAAATGAGCAGCGGCACCATCATTGGATCGGCTGCTGCTTCTCCGCACATCCCAACTGGGATATTGCATTTCCGTCCCGCTTCGATAACACTCTTTATCATTCTCAACACACTCGGTTGAAAAGCGGAATACAAATAGGAAACCTCGCTGTTTCCACGGTCTGCCGCCATTGTATAACCCGTTAAATCATTTGTGCCGATACTGAAAAAG
>CACXGJ010000265.1 GCA_902767125.1 uncultured Ruminococcus sp.
CTGATTTATATCAAGCAAAAAAAAGTTCTCTCTCAATACCCTGCTACAAAAGCTATGTATTGTGCATATATCAGCGTTTGAAAGCAATATCTGTTGTCTGCGTAAAAACATATTTTCAGGTCTTTCTTTTATCAGTTCTTCTATTGCTGACATTATACGTTTTCTCATTTCTTCTGCCGCTGCATTCGTAAATGTGACTATCAAAAGTCTATCTGCCGAAACAGGAGCATTTTCATCTGTCAGCATCCTTATCACTCTCTGAACCAGAACTCTTGTTTTTCCCGAACCCGCTGCCGCTGATACTATCACCGAACCGCCATGTACATCAATAGCATCCTGCTGTGACGGTGTAAATCTCATCTCACTCATCGTCTGTATCCTCCATTTTCTTTAATATTTCTTCATTATCAAGCTCCAAGATCATATTTGTCTTTTTGCCCTTCTCATACCCACATACTTTTTTGTAATCGCAGTATTCACAAGCATCAAACGATGATTTTTTTACAGGATTTCTTTCGATATTGCCGTCAAAAAGATTTGCTGCCATTTTTATGAATTGTTTGTCTATATATGAGAAAATCTTTCCGTATTCTTCAAGTGATACAAGATTTTGGCACTTATCCAGATTTTTACTTGCGGGAATATATATCCCTGCAATATCCTTCTCCATCGCTGCCAAAACTTCTTCATCCTTTATCAAAAGACCGCTCATCTTGAAATTTTTACGCTGATCCTCTGAATTTTTCGCTCTGTTTTTCTCGGAATTGAATGCTTTTGCGGATGATTGAGGCGTTGACGGCATATATAATATTCCTGCCGGCGCAAATTTATATTTTCCGTTTTCGGAATATTTCTCCTTGCCGTTTTTCTTTATTGCTGAAAGATACAAAAGCATTTGCATATTAAGACCATAATATACTTCTGACAGCTTGAAACTTTTTTGACCTGTCTTATAATCTACTATTCTTATATACTTTTCATTGCCTTTTTTATATGTATCTACCCTGTCTATCTTGCCTGTTACATATATTTTTTCTCCACCAGGTAATTCCAATTCATATTCGGGAATATCCTGATTCTCTCCGCCTATTTTCAATTCAAAGCTTTCCGGTACAAAGCTGCTTACCGAAAATTCATCTATCAGTCTTTTCAGGACTATCACAAGATTCCTTTCCATTATACCAAACTGTGCCATGAATCTTTCAAGACGTTCATCTTTTCCTCCTATTGCTTCTATATAATTGTTTATATGCTTTTCAACCACTGCCGAAAGCTGATCATCACTGTATTGACTTATATTCTCAAATGTTTCTTCTTTCAGGAGATTTTCCAAAACATAGTGTACTACGCTTCCATACATTCCTGCATCCATTACAGCACGTTTTCTTGGATAAACTTTTAAACCGTATTTACAAAAATATGCAAACGGACAACTGTAATATATTTCTGCCTGCGATGCCGAAAGATGTATTTTTTCGCCAAAAAGCTGTTTTGCTTTTTTCTTGTCATATATCTTATACGGCTCATCTTTTATTGCTCTGTCTATTGACACACACATATCCTTGAAATTTTCGGAACTTAAAAAATACTCCTTCAATGTTTCCGACTCACAAGTATTATCATTCCATTTCGATGCACATTCTTCAAACCCCTGTCTTTCGGTAAAGTATATTTCTTCAGCCGAAAGCATATTTCTTCTTGTTATATTTACATTGTTAAGTATTGATTTCACTTCATCAAATATCACAGACGGCTTGAATTTTTCTCCTTTGAAATCAGCAGTGTGACAACTTATGAACAGTTTTTCGGACGGAAGTGACAATGCCGAATAAACATTATATTTTTCCAAAAGCGACATATCATACAATGCGTTATGCAGCGGCAGTTCTGATTTTATAAGTTCACTTCTTTCACTGTCGCTGAAAAATCCCACTGCACTTGACATTGCAGGAAATACTCCTTCCATTGCCCCTATCACAAATACCGCTTTCGGATTTTCGGATATCAGATTTCCCGCTATGCCTATCGTTACCTGATCCAATGTCTGCGGGATGTCTGATATAGGACTTTTCCTTATCATCATCTCCAAAAGTTCAGCATAACGTCTGCTATCTATCTTCTTATTCAATAGAATATTATACATCCTGTCAAGTATTTCCATCGTAATGTTCCATACTCTTATCTCAGCTTCCTGTGCTTTTATATTGCCGCTGTCATGAAACCACTTTATAATATAATATAATTTTTCTTCTGCCTTAACATCCTGCAAAAGCTTATATACACTTTTTGAGATATCTCCTCCGCTCCTGGCATTGGCAACATTTTCTGAAAAGCTCATCATCGGACTTATTGCCCTTTTACGGATAGCCTCTATCTCCTGAAGCTCTGTATCGGATGCTTCCTGCTTTCTGCCATCTGACATTTCATTTCCGTTAGGATTCATTGTAAACTCTTCCGTCCAACGTTTTCCCCTTATGTCCCACATATACGCATAATTCTCAAGTATACACACTTCTTCGGATGATATATCGGTCAATTCCGTTTTTAAAAATGTCAGTATACTTTCAGTAGAAAATGATGAATGCACTATATCAAATGCAGATAATATCAATCTTATGAGTGAATTCCCTTCAAGTGATCTTTTATCCGACATAAAAAACGGTATGTCATACTTCGGAAATTCAGATTCTATTATATGCTTATATCTGCCGATATCACGGCATATAACAGTTATATCATTATATGAGAGTCCATCTTTTCTTACAAGCTGACATATACCTCCTGCCACACGTTTTATCTCATCATACTCATTTTCAGCCTCATAAAGCTTTACAGCATTATCATCATTATCATATACATCTCCGTCAAATCTGAAAATACTTTCCTCCAATGCACTCAATGACGGATTTTTAAATCTGTAATGACTGTTCAGATGCACTGTCGGCATTATCTCTATATTATTGTCATCAGCAAATTTCAATATCCTTTTCATCGTCATATACGGCTCTTTAAACATTGAATTTTCCGCATTTTTCAACGTCATACCATCAAACCCGAGACTTATTCCTACATATTCTGCCTGCTCAATTATCTTTTCAAGTATCTTATATTCCTGCCCGGAAAATCCGTTGAATGAATCAATATATACTCTCCTGTCCATAAAAAACTCATGCTCACACAGTATAGAATACAATCTTGTCAAATCATCACTCGGATCTGAATACGCCTCATTCAAGATTGCATCATATGCTGAATATATCAATGCACTCTCTTTTATTTTTTCTTTCAAATGCTCTCCTGAAATTTTCTCAACCGTTTCCATCAACTTTTCAGGCGTTATTGCACATATCTTATATTCTTCCACGATTGAAAGAATCATTTCCGCAAAGTCAGCCTTTCTTGACCTGTCAGCATACAAATCCAACTTATCGGATACTGCCTCTGCCGCAAGACTCATCAGCACTCCTTTTGCACCGTCATCTACCTTTTTTTTGGTATTCTCTCCATATTTTTCGGAAAGATGATCATACAATCTTTCAAATCCGAACACGCTTATTTCAGCAGCTTTAGATGCACCAAATTCATTCAATATCCTCTTTTCATTCTGAAAGGAACTTTGATCAGGTACTATCAAAACCACTTTTTTTAAGTCCTTTTCAGCTTTTAACTGTTGGTATATTCTATATGTCTTTCCGCTGCCATTCCTTCCGCAAAAAAATTGTATCATAACACTGTCTCTCCTTAACCTTTATTTTCGGACGAATAAAATTCTTCTCCATCATCAAGACGTATTGCCGCAAGTCTGCCTGTTTCAAAACATGCTCCGCAGTCAATGACAATATTATTATTATTTCTATAGATATATCCTTTTCTCGGATTATCTTCTATTAACTGTGTCGGAGTATGTCCGCTAATTATTATCCTATCTTCAAAATATTTTCTACCATAATCAGGTCTTTCCCACACCAATTCATCCAATGTATAATCATCAAGCTCCTTATCAGGAGAAAAATTTCCGAGTCCAGCATGAACAAGTAAATAATTTACCCCGTTCACCTTCACTTCCTCATAAGCAGCAAATTCTCCGACATAATCCAAAACTTCTTTCTGTTGTTCCATGTCAAGTTCTCTGAATCCTTTTATTGTCGGTAAAAAACCATTATACTGCCATATAAGAATTTTATCCAGAATTTCGGTATCAAGCGATTCAAGTAATTCTTTTGTTATCTCGCCCATTAAAAACGGCATACATTCCATAAACATTACTTCATGGTTGCCTATTATCGGAATAACATTGGGCATTTCCATCATCTTCAGTAATACTTTAATCGAATGCGGACCTCTGTCAATTGTATCTCCCAGAATATACAATGTGTCACTGTCCTTCAAATTGATCTTTTCCAAAAGTTCCATAAACATTTCATATTCCCCATGAATATCCGACATAACGTAAACAGCCATTTGCAATACCTCCTCTATTTTTATTTTATATATTATATAAAAGCAAATGTCCCATTTTTAGTATATCAAAAATGCACCGAATATAAATCTCATATCCGATGCATGAAAAAAACTATATTATTCTTCTGTAAAATCCTCTGTCAACTTATTAAGACTTGCAGCTTTTAGATATGCATTTATAAATCCGTCAAGGTCTCCGTCCATAACAGCATTTATATTTCCTGTTTCATAGCTTGTTCTGTGGTCTTTTACCATTGTATACGGCATAAATACATAAGAACGTATCTGTGCTCCCCACGCTATCTCTTTCTGAACACCTTTTATATCCTCTATTTTCTCGAGATGCTCCCTTTCCTTTATCTCAAGAAGCTTGGATTTGAGCATCGTCATCGCTACATCACGGTTCTGATACTGGCTTCTTTCGACCTGTGAGGCTACTACTATTCCCGTAGGTATATGTGTCAGACGAACTGCCGACGATGTTTTATTGACTTTCTGACCACCTGCACCACTCGCTCTATATACGTCCATCTTTATATCTTCGGGACGTATCTCTATATTTATTGTATTATCTATCTCGGGCATTACTTCAAGTGATGCAAATGATGTATGCCTTCTTCCCGATGCATCAAACGGTGACACTCTCACAAGTCTATGCACTCCCGATTCACTCTTTAAATATCCGTAGGCATTTTCACCCTCTATCAAAAGCACTGCACTTTTTAGACCTGCCTCTTCACCATCAAGATAATCAACTTCCTTGACCTTGAAATTATGCCTTTCAGCCCAATGACAGTACATTCTGTACAGCATTTCAGCCCAATCTTGTGCTTCTGTTCCGCCTGCTCCCGCATGGAATGTCAGGATAGCATTCTTGGAATCATACTCACCTGTAAGCAAGGTCTGAAGACGCTGGGCATCCAAATCATTCTTAACCTTATCAAATTCGCTCTGTGCCTCGTCCAAAAGAGAAATATCCTCTTCCTCATTTGCAAGCTCTATCAGGGCAAGTGTATCATCATATGCCGAAACCAAATCGTCATACGCTTCAACTTTATTTTTCAATGCACCTGTTTTTTGAAGTATCTTCTGTGAATTTTCTGCATCATCCCAAAATCCCGGTTGAGCTGCTCTTTGTTCAAGCTGCTCTATTTCCATTTTCAGCTTTTCAAGACCAAGGGCATTGGCAAGCTCTTTTATATCGGGTTCCAATTCTTCAAGTTTTAATCTTAATTCCTCAAACTGTATCATACAATTTCTCCCTCACAATTTTTTTCTTTACCCAATCTTTTATATTATAAATGAAATTTCCTTTCTTGTAAAGATAATTTTAACATTTTTTGCATAGTATTTATCAAAATATTTTTCAACGGTGATGATATGCAGGATATACAGAAAATCAATTCTTTTATAAACAATATCGTATGGGGACCTTATATGCTCATAATGCTTCTGGGCATAGGCATATTCTTTACTGTAAAATTGCGGTTCTTTCCACTGATACATTTCAGAACATGGTGGCAACATACTGCTCTCTCATTCCTTAAACCAAAAAAAAATTCTTCAGATGAGAAAATCTCTCCTTTCCAGGCTATGGCAACTGCTCTTGCGGGTTCCATCGGCACAGGAAATATTGTCGGTGTTGCTGATGCAATTGCTCTCGGTGGTGCAGGGGCTGTTTTCTGGATGTGGATCGCCGCTTTTTTCGGAATGTCAACGGTATTTGCCGAAAATGTTTTAGGTATAAAATATCGTACAAAAATAAACGGTAAATATGCAGGCGGTCCAATGTACTATATCGAAAAAGGTCTTCACTGCAAATGGCTCGCTGTCATATTTTCCGTTTTCTGTACTCTCGCCTCATTCGGCATGGGAAACATGACTCAAGCTAATTCTGTTTCAGGAGCTTTGCACAACGGCTTCGGAGTATCTCCAAAAATAACAGGAATTATCCTTGCAATACTCGTTGCAATTATCATATTCGGCGGTATTTCCAGAATCTCAAGACTGACAGAAAAGCTTGTTCCAATAATGGCTGTTATTTACACCATAGCTGTACTTATTGTAATATCAGTTAATTTTAATGAGATACCTTATGCTTTCAGTGAAATATTCGTTCAGGCATTCGATCTCAAGGCTATGGCAGGCGGCTTTATGGGCTATGGTATGTCAAGGGCTGTAAAATATGGTATTTCAAGAGGTGTTTTCTCAAATGAAGCAGGTCTTGGCAGTTCCCCGATAGTACATTCAGCAGCTGATAATGATGATCCGTATCGTCAGGGTATGTGGGGCATCTTTCAAGTATTCATTGATACCATAGTCCTCTGCACTCTTATGGCTCTATGTATCCTAACTACACATTCTGACAAAACTTCCCTCAATGGCATAGAATTAAGCACATATTCCTTTGAAAGTGTTTTAGGCTATGCAGGAAATATATTCATGTCACTTTCAATAATACTATTTGCATTTGCAACTCTCGTTTCATGGTCGTATTACGGTGAAAAAAGCTTTGAATATCTGACAAACGGAAAATTTATCCCTATTTACAGAATAATCTATTCCATCATGGTCTGTCTCGGCTCTGTCACAAATATATCACTCGTATGGGAAATTTCCGACACTCTCAACGGTTTTATGGCTATCCCAAATCTTATCGCTCTCATAATGCTGTCCCATGAAATAAAATATTCCGAGCTTTCACACAATCTTCTCCGCAAGCGATGAATTTTTATACTCCCTCTCGCTTGTGACCTCCCTTATTATGTTTATAAAGTCAGGGAATACTATCGGCGAATCTTCATCACTCAATTCTATTTCCATAATGGCTTTATCTTTCCAAAACGGATATACGTCTATTTCAAAATACTGATTTTCATAAGTCAGGCAGTACCTGTTCTTCCTTATTTGACGCTTCGATGTATCAGCGGTCATCAAAAGTCTTAAATATTCATCTTTATTAAGACGCTTTTCTATTTCTATCCTCTTTGTATCGCTCAACTCTTTCTTTATTGTCTTGAAATACACATAATGTCCGTTATTGCCACGCTGTCTTAATCTTATTTCCTCATTTTCTTCGGGTGAATGTAGATACGTCTGTATTATCTCCACTTTCTCACAGTTATCTATTGATTCAAGCAATTTGATATCAGGATATTCTATCAGATACTTCCTTTCTATCTCCAATGGTTCAGGTTCCCCAAGAAATCCCAATATCTCACTTATTAACCTTCTAATCTTACTCTCAAAGTCATAGCTATTATCTATCACTCTGAAATGAGGATGACCTGTCCATGCAGATATTATCTTATCATCAAGCAATACAGCCTGTTCAGGCGTTTCTGTACGGGCTGTATTATTGACAGTCGTATAAAACTCTCTTGCACCCTTTGCTGCTGTCACAAGATGGAAAACCCCATCATAGCTGTCACGAAGCTCGACCTCATTTGAACCTGCCTCCTTCAGTACCTGCTCAAACTCCTCACCACTCATATATGCTTTATTATCCATTACTCCCCTGTCACATAATATCAATACTTTTTCACTATCCATAGTTTCGGCTGCCTGCTCAAATATCTTTTCCTTTTCTATCTGAAGCTTCATCTGCAAACGCTGATAATCTGCATTGCTTCCGCAAGTCCATGGAGCTACACCACCTGTTATGAGTTCTGTCGCTGTTTCTCCTATAAACAAAGCCCTATATCCCATATTTGCAAGCGTATTCTGTATACGGCTCATTGCCGTTGATTTTCCTGCACACGGTCCTCCTGTTATTACTATCTTTATAACTTCCATGATATTTTCATCTCTCTTACATAAATTTCAGCTGACTGCTATCAGGCAGATCTCCGAATGCCCCTATATCTTTCAGCATATCTATGACAGATTTTGAAACTTTTGCCCTCTGCTGAAAATCCTCTATTGATGTAAATTCACCGTCATTTTTGGCCTCTGCAAGACCGTTTGCCGCTGCTTCACCGACTCCCGACAATGCCACAAACGGCAATCTTATCTTACCATTCTCAACGATAAATCTTCTTGAATCTGATTTATAAATGTCTATCGGCAAAACTCCTATACCTCTTGCAAGCATTTCATTTATTATCTGCAATGCTGCATAGGTCGTTTCTTCCTTGGCAGTAGCCTCTTTTTTCTGTATCTTATTATTCAGTTCTTCCATCTTATTTTTCACGGCAGCTCTGCCTTTCACTACAAGTGCTGCATCAAAGTCTTCATTCTTCACCGTGAAATATGCTGCATAATATTCTGTCGGCTTATGCACCTTATACCAACCCAATCTCAATGTTGCTATCATATATGCCGCTGCATGGGCTTTAGGAAACATATATTTTATCTTCATACATGAATCTATGTACCATTGAGGAACATTATGCTCCTTCATTGCATTTATATGTTCTTCCGTAAGCAGCTTTGTAGCATTGCCTTTTCGGACTATCTCCATTATCTTGAATGCCATATCAGGCTCCAAGCCCTTATGCATGAGATATACCATTATATTATCACGAGTCCCTATGACCTCAGATATTGTACATATCTTTTTGGCTATCAGATCGGCTGCATTGCCTATCCATACATCTGTACCATGCGAAAGCCCCGATACCTGCAATAAATCCGCAAATGTCTTCGGCTGTGTCTCTATCAGCATATTCCTTACAAAAGATGTTCCGACCTCCGGCAGTGAAAATGTACCTGTTTTTGAATCTATATCATCGGGAGTTACACCCAATGCTTTTGTTGAAACAAACAGTGACATTACCTCCGGATCACTCATTGATACATCCATCACACTTATACCTGTATATTCTTCAAGGTAATGATACATTGTCGGTACATCATGTCCCAGTTCATCGAGCTTACATACTGTATCATGTATCGAATGGAAATCAAAATGTGTTGTAATTATCTCCGTTTTCTGATCATTCGCCGGACGCTGTATCGGACAAAATTCATATATATCATTACTTCTCGGAACAACCACCATACCTGCCGGATGCTGTCCGGTAGTTCGTTTCACTCCGGTACATCCTGCCGCAAGACGCAGTTCTTCTGCCCTGTTTAACGAATATCCCTTTATTTCCTCGTATTTTTTAACGAATCCCAAGGCTGTTTTATCCGCAACTGTACCTATCGTACCTGCTTTGAACACGTTTTCCTTACCGAAAAGCTCCTCTGTATATCTGTGGGACTTCGTCTGATACTCTCCTGCAAAATTCAGGTCTATATCAGGTGTCTTGTCTCCCTTGAATCCGAGAAACGTTTCAAACGGTATATCATGCCCATCACGAAGATAGTCCATACCACAATTTGGACATTTTTTCGGCGGCAGGTCGAATCCCGAACCATAGCTTCCGTCATCAAAAAATTCAATGTTATGACATTTTGGACAAACATAATGCGGACACAGCGGATTTACCTCTGATATACCTGACATTGTCGCTACAAATGATGAACCGACAGAACCTCTTGATCCTACAAGATAACCGTGATCGTTTGAATCTGCAACCAATTTTTGAGCCGTCATATACAACACCGAAAAGCCGTTTTTTATGATTGAATTCAGTTCCTTGTCGATCCTTGCTTTTACTATTTCAGGCAGGGGATCACCATAAAGATTTTTGGCTCTTTCCCATGTTATGGTTGTGAGCTGTTCTTCAGCACCAGGAATAAATGGCGGAAAATTTCCTTTCGGAACTGCTCTGATCTTTTCGACCATATCTGCTATATAATTGGTATTTTTGACAACTACCTCATATGCCTTTTCACTGCCGAGATATTCAAATTCCTTGAGCATTTCGGCGGTTGTCCTTAAATACAGTGGTGCCTGTTCCTCTGCATCAGTATAACCCTGTGACATCATCAATACTTTTCTGTATTCGCTCTCATGCGGATCCATAAAATGAACATCACATGTTGCAGCTACAGGAATATTCAGTTCCTCACCCAATCTTACAACTGTTCTATTGAAATCCTTCAGTTCTTCAACACTATTAACTGTACCGTTTCTCAACAGGTACATATTATTCCCTATCGGCTGTATTTCAAGATAGTCATAAAATGATGCTATATTCTTAAGTTCTTCCCAATTTTTTCCCGATACTATCGCTCTGAAAAGCTCTCCCGATTCACACGCACTGCCTATTATAAGCCCTTCACGAAGCTTTGAAAGCTCCGATTTTAATATAAGTGGCTTTTTATAAAATGTCTCAATGTGTGACTTGGATATTAATTTATACAAATTTTTTAAGCCTGCCTGATTTTTTACAAGTATTATCTGATGATAATATTTATAGCTCTTTATATCAGGCTTCGGAAGTGCCTTGGAAATTTCGGAAATATTCTCTGCTCCGAAATCATCCTTTAATCTTTGAAGCATTATCTGAAATATCCTTGCAAGCATCATTGCATCATCACAGGCTCTGTGATGATTGAAATTACCCAATTTCAACAATTTGGCTATATTATCCAGCTTATGCTTGGATAATTGAGGGAACATTCTTCTTGATATTGCAAGCGTATCTATATGTGTCAGTGTATAAGCAATATTATGTCTTTCTGCGGCGGCTTTTATAAAACTTGTATCAAATTCAGCATTATGTGCAACTACTACCGCATTTTCTCCACAGTATTCAAGAAATTTTCTTACTGCTTCTTCTTCATGCGGTGCATCTGCAACCATTGAATCATCTATTCCTGTAAGCTCAATGATATTTTCGGGTATCGGCTTCTCGGGATTTACAAAAGTAGAAAAAGTGTCTTTTATTTCACCGTTTATCATTCTTACTGCACCTATTTCGGTTATTCTCTCTTTTGCAACTCCCAATCCCGTTGTTTCTATGTCAAAAACAATAAATTCTCCATCAAGCGACTGTTCCGCATTTCCCTCAACTGCTCCCGTAGCTTCATCATTTATAAAATAAGATTCCACTCCATATATGACCTTGAATTTTCCGCCCTTTTTCTCTATCTTGTCACAAGCATTCATTGCATCAGGATATGCCTGTGCAACTCCATGATCAGTTATCGCTATTGCAGACATTCCCCATGAATATGCCCTGTTTATCAGGTCTCCTGCACTCGTCACTGCATCCATTGCAGACATATTTGTATGAAGATGAAGCTCAACACGCTTTTTTTCGGCTTTATCCACTATTTTCGGCATTGTCACTATACTTACTGCCGATACCATTACACTTATATCATGATCATACTTATCATACTGTGCATTTCCTCTTGCAATCACTGCCATACCGCATTTCAATTCAAGTATGCCCTTACATTTTTCCGGTGGTGATATTATCTTTAAAATCATAGAACCTGTGAAATCAGTTATGCTGATCGAGATTATCTTATTTTTATTCTTCGCATCCTTTATTTCAATAGAAAATATCTGTCCCCATACAACTATCCTGCTCATGTCTCCGTTAATTTTCTTCAATTCAACGGGCTTTTCGCCTTTGATAGCTCCTCCATATATCGTGACAGCACTTTCCGGAATATATGATGGTATAAGACCCGCACCTTCACGTATCTCTATTTCCATCTGTGAAACAGGTATCTCCTTCGGAGGTGTCTGTGGCAGTGACTTCCTTTCATTTGCCGTTTTCATCATCATTTCATACTGTTCCTGCGCCTCTATCTTCGCTTCACGAAGTGCCTTTTCTTCATTTATCTTCTGATGCTCAATATAAACGTCACTTTCATAATCCAAGGTCAGCACTCCGCTGAAATCAACTTCAAAAAATACACCGAACTCATTTTTTATAAGCTCTGATAGCCTTTTGTCAAACATCTGACGTTTGAGTAATTCCAATCCTCCATGCTGCAAATATACGACTATCCTGTTTTCTTTTATCTCCGCTGATGAATCGTTCAGCGTTCCGTTCAGACTTGCATTTCTTCTTTTCAGTTCGGCAACTAATTGAGGATAATATACTACATCAAAAAGTATACTTTCATAGCGTGGATGAATAAAACATTGTGACAGGCTCAAAACACTTTTGCAAATCCTTCTTTCGGCTTCAAAAATATATTTTCTCTCCAAAAGCTCTGAACACTTCAAATAAACGTTCATAACACGCTTCGACGAATCTATCTCTATATTTGAGATCGTACTGCCGTTTATATTATCAGGCAAGGTTTTTGTATCTATATATCCTGAAAAAAAATCAAAAAATGTATTCAATTGAATCTTCCTTTTATACATTACATAAGCTCTATCTCTTTTACCAATTCATCAAGAAGGATATCTTCCGGCACTTTCTTGATTATCTGACCTTTTTTGAATATCAGCCCCTCTTTGAC
Organism: uncultured Ruminococcus sp.; assembly: GCA_902767125.1. Lineage (GTDB taxonomy): Bacteria > Bacillota > Clostridia > Oscillospirales > Acutalibacteraceae > UBA1213. The sequence continues at coordinate 12,784 of CACXGJ010000265.1, forward strand.
ACCGCCTGCTATCCCTATATCAGCTTCTCTTGCCTCACCGGGACCATTCACGACACATCCCATTATTGCCACTGTTATATTCTTCTTACAGTCCTTTAATCTTTCTTCTGCCTGTTTTGCTATCTCTATCAGGTTTATCCTTGTTCTTCCGCACGTCGGACATGATATGAATTTTATTCCCTCATCATTCAATCCCAATGATCTTAATATATCCTTCGCCGCATACACTTCTTTTACAGGTTCGTCAGTAAGTGAAACCCTTATTGTATCTCCGATACCCTTCAAAAGAAGTGAGCCTATCCCTATGGAAGACTTTATTATGCCCATTCTCTCCGTACCGGCTTCTGTTACACCCAAATGAAACGGATAACTACACTGCTCTGCCGCAAGCTCATATGCCTGTGTCATAAACTCAACATTTGATGATTTCATCGAAAGCACTATATTATCAAAATCAAATTTTTCCAAAAGTGATACATGATACATTGCACTGTCACATAATGCCTGCGGTGTAGGCTTTCCGTATTTTGCAAGTATATGCTTCTCAAGAGAACCTGAATTTACCCCGATCCTTATAGGAATATCTCTCCTTCTGCACTCATCAGCTACAAGTTTTACTCTGCTTTCATCTCCGATATTCCCCGGATTTATTCGTATCTTGTCAACTCCTGCCGCTGCCGACTCCAAGGCTATCTTATAATCAAAATGTATATCAGCTACTATTGGCACAGACACCTTCTCTTTTATAGCAGGAATCAGTCTTACTGCATCCATATCCGGAACAGCTATCCTAATTATATCACAACCTGCCTTTTCCAATTCCTCCGCCTGACGAACACTGCCCTCAATATCGGTTGAGGGAATGTTCAGCATTGACTGCACGGTTATCCTTGAATCTCCGCCTATAAATATATTTCCTGATTTTATTTTTTTAGTCTCACGTCTTTTCACAGAAATGCCTCCTCATTTCACGAAAATAGCCTTATAACATCATTTATTGATATTATCACCATAAAGATCATCAATGCTGCCATTCCTATTCCATGTATCAATCCCTCATGTTCAGGCTTTATCGGCTTTCTTCTTATCGCCTCTATTATCAAAAATACAAGTCTTCCTCCGTCAAGGGCAGGCAGCGGCAGCAAATTTACTACTCCAAGATTCAATGTGATGATCGTCATTATATATATGAGATTATTCAGGGCATCCCAAAAGCTACTCTTTAATCCTTCAGAAGCCACCTGTGATATCGCAGATGTCATTCCTATGGGACCTGCTACCTCATTGAAACCGAACTGTCCCGTGACAAGCCCCAAAAGACTTGACCATACCATTCTCACTGTTGATACAGTCGATAAAAATGACTGTGAAACGAGTACTCCAAAGCTGTTATCTATCCCCTGAACCTGAAAATCCAGTTGTATCATTTCTTTTCCATCCCTTTCAACAGTACCGAATTTCACACTGTCGAAGTGAAGATAGCTTCCGTCACGCTTTACATCAAATGACATCTCATTTGATTTTGCCGTTGCAAGTGCAAAGGTCAAGTCCATTGAAGTCGAAAATCTATATCCGTTTATTGCCTGTATCTCATCTCCCACCTTCAAGGTCTGTGATGACGGAGCATCGTCCATGAAAAGTGCTATCTTATTTGATGCAAAACGCTCTACCGGAGCAAGTGTTATCATCATAAGGACAAATCCCAAAAGCAGATTCATAACTGCTCCTGCAACTACTATTATCATCCTCTTCCATACAGCCTTGTTTGCAAATGACCTTTCATCCTTACTTTCGCTGTCTTCACCCTCCATTGCACAAAATCCGCCTATCGGAAACAATCTTAATGAATACAGTGTCTCTCCCTTTTGAAACTTTATGAGCTTCGGTCCCATTCCAAGTGCAAATTCATTTACCTTTACACCTGATTTTTTCGCTGTTATAAAATGACCGAATTCATGTACGAACACTATAAGCTCAAACAACAGCACTCCTATTATTACCAACAATACACTTTCTATGGAAATCATCTCCTAAACTTAATCCTTGTTTCTTTATCAGCCCACAGAATATCATCAAGAGTTATATTCTTTTTATCAAAGTCTGCATCTGACAGGGCTTTTTCAACTATTTCCGCTATATCTGTAAATCCTATTTTCTCATCCAAAAACATCTGCACTGCCACTTCATTCGCCGCATTTGCCACTGCTGGATATATGCCGCCTTTCTTCGGTGCTTCCCTGCAAAGTGCAAGGCATTTGAAGGTCTCATAATCCGGCTTTGCAAAATGAAGCTCGGCTATCTCCGATAAATCAAGCTCCTTTGCCGGTGATGGCAGTCTTTCGGGATATGTCAGAGCATACTGTATCGGTATCCTCATATCTGCCGTTCCAAGCTGTGCTATCACCGCATTATCCTTCAGCTGTATCATCGAATGTATGATACTCTCACGGTGTATCAGCACATCTATATCTTTATCCTCAACATCAAAAAGCCATGACGCTTCTATCACTTCCAAGCCCTTATTCATCATTGTAGCAGAATCAATGGTTATTTTCTTACCCATGCTCCAATTCGGATGCTTCAAGGCATTTTCAACGGTCACATTCTTCAATTCGTCCATGCTTTTTCCGAAAAATGCACCGCCTGATGCTGTTAAAATGACCTTCTTAAGCGATTTTTCGGGACATCCCTGAAGACACTGGAATATCGCTGAATGTTCACTGTCAACCGGATACAGCTTTATACCCGCCTTCTTTATCTCACTTATTACTATACTTCCGCCTGCTACCAATGTTTCTTTATTCGCCAATGCAATATCTTTCCTTGCATCTATCGCCGAAAGCGTCGGCAGCATTCCTGCTACTCCCACTATCGCATTTACTACTGTATTTGCCTTTTCATACTGTGCAGCGGCAATTATCCCTGCTTCTCCTCCGATGACTTTTATATCGGTATCGCCCAAAGCTATTTTCAGTCTTTTAGCTGCATTTTCATCCACAACACCCACTATATCGGGCTTAAATTCTCTCGCCTGATCCTCAAGCAGCTCTATGCTCGTATTGGCAGTCAACGCCGATACTTTTATCCCATGCATCCTTGCAACATCAAGTGTCTGCACTCCAATAGAGCCTGTTGAACCTAATACGGATATATTCTTTGTCATAATCTTTTACACTCCCATTAACGGTAAATATCCTATCATTATATACAAAAACGGTGATACAAATATTACACTGTCAAATCTATCCAATACTCCGCCGTGTCCCGGAATCAGATTTCCGTAATCCTTGATTTCAAAAGTCCTCTTGATAACAGAAAAGCTCAAGTCTCCCAATATAGATAAAAGTGAGCCTGCCAACGAGATTACTGCCAAATTGATATAATTCATCTGAACATTTTTATATATGACATCGGCAAAAAGCCAGCCTAATCCACAAGTCGCCAATACACATACTATTGTACCGCCTACTGCACCCTCTATTGTTTTTTTGGGACTTATTTCGGGACACAGTTTATGTTTTCCGAGAAAAACTCCCACAAAGTATGCTCCTGCATCGGCAAGCCACGGCAATGCAAGTGTCAGCACAAAGTAAAATGCAGGATGTGCTATGTCAATATTTTTCATCTGTATAACTGTCGAAAGTGACACTGTAATAATAATTGTCATGCTGTATACACACGCAAATTCTCTGAATGATATTTTTTTATGGCAGAATATCATCATTGAAAGCATTATTGCCGTATATACATATCCTATTATCAGAACTGCCCCGTAATTCATAAGCATCGGATACAACACTGCAAATGCCATACTCGGATAACTTATCTGCCAATGCTTCAAAGCCCTTATAGCATTCACGAACTCTCCGACTGCTATTGCACATACTGCCGCTATAAAAACATCTATTATTACAGGTATGTTCCCGCTTAATATCATCACCGATACTATAAAAATTATCCCTACTATCCCAGATAATATCCTCTTGACCATTCACACACCACCAAATCTTCTGCTACGTTTGTTGAATTCTTCTATTGCCCTGTCAAAATCCTTCGGCTTGAAATCAGGCCATAATACATCCATCGAATAAAATTCCGAATATGCAGCCTGATAAAGCAAAAAATTACTTAATCTATGCTCACCGCCTGTCCTTATTATAAGATCGGGATCGGGCTGTCCTGCCGTATAAAGATATTTTTCGATATCCTTTTCGGAAATACTTTCTACATCCGTCTTATTCTCCATCACATCACGGCACACATTTCTGACGGCTCTCACGATCTCATCTCTGCCTCCGTAATTCATCGCTATATTCAACAGCATTCCCTTACGATCCTTTGCCACTTCCTCCGTTTCATTGATAAGCTTTATCAGGTCGGGTGAAAATGCTGATCTGTCACCTATAAACACCACTTTTATATCATCGTCACGGAAATCGGTCAGCGAATCTACCAGATACTGATGAAAAATTTTCATTATGGCTCCGACTTCTTCGGCAGGTCTTTTCCAATTTTCAGTTGAAAAAGCATACAGTGTAAGAATTTTCACACCTTGTTTGCTTATATATCTTGTGATATTTCTGAAGGTCTGTGCACCATAGGTATGTCCCACCTGTCTTGGAAGTCCTCTTCTCTTTGCCCATCTGCCGTTGCCGTCCATAATTATTCCAACGTGTTCGGGAATATATAAATTTCCCATTCAAATCACCTCTGTCATATTTATAATTTTATCCTGCCCGTTTTGCTGAAAATATATCTCGGCAAGAA